>DATFUE010000129.1:0-6609 GCA_035261165.1 Myxococcota bacterium | reverse complement strand
ACGAAGCTCACGATCGGAAGATGAAACGTGTCGCACAGCTCGACGAAGCGGCGCAGCTTCTGCGCGGCGTGCGCGGTCATCGCGCCGGCGTAGAAGTTCGGGTCGTTCGCCACGGCGCCGACGGGCTGGCCGCGCAGGCGCGCGAGGCCGGTGATCAGCGAGCGGCCGTACTCCGGCGCGAGCTCGAAGAAGCTCCCGAGGTCGAGCACGGCCTCGAGCGCGCGGCGCATCTTGTAGCTCTTGCGGCGCTCGCGCGGCACGAGCTCGAGGAGCTCTGGCGCCGCGCGGTCCGCGGGGTCGTCGCTGGGAGTCACTGGGGCGGCCTCCCAGACGTTCGTCGGGAGATACGAGAGGAAGCGCCGCACGAGCGCGAGCACGGCGCCCTCGTCGGGCGCCGCGTTGTCGACCACACCGCTCCGCAGGTGCACCGCCGCGCCGCCGAGCTCTTCCTTGGTGGCCGTGATGCCGCGCGCGCGCTCGACCAAGAGCGGCCCGGCGATCAGCACCTGAGCCGTGTCGCGCGCCATGAGCGAGAAATGCGAGGCGACCAGGCGCGCGGCGGGCAAGCCAGCGACCGCGCCGAGCGCGGCGGAGACGACCGGCGCCGTCGCCATCGCCTGCGCGAAGGACAGAAAGCGCGGCGGCCCGTTTCCCGAATCGAGTACGACGGGGCCCGGCGCGGCCGAGCCGCGCGACCCGGCTTCGCTCGGCTGCGCCTCGCTGCGCGCGTTGCTTGCTGGGACCCGCGGCGCGACGCTGCCGCCACCGCCCTCGAGCAGCCGGATCAGCGGCAGCTTGTGGCGCACGGCCAGGTCCTCGGCCAATACCGATTTGCGCAGCCCGGCGGGTGAAGGCGAGCCGCCGGACTGCGTGAAGTCCTCGCCGCCGACCACGCAGGGCCGGCCGTCGATGCGCCCGAACCCGAGCACGTAGTTCGCCGGAGCAAACGCGACCAGCCGCCCGGCGGCGTCCTTCTGCGCGTGACCCGCGATCGGCCCCTGCTCCTGGAAGGAGTCGGGGTCGAGGAGCGCAGTGACTCGCTCGCGCACCGTGAGTCGACCCTTCGCGTGCTGCGCGGCGACCGCGTCGGGGCCGCCGAGCCCGAGCGCCGCCTGGCGCCGCGCCTCGATGCCGTCGACCTCGTCCTTCCAGCTCACGCGCCTAGCGGGGCGCGGTGGCGGGCGGGCCGCCCGGCGGATAAGCGTCGTACCTCGGCAGGTCGTCCGCGATCTCGAACCACGGCGCCTTCGACGCCACGAAGATGTGCAGCCCCGGACGGACTCCCGGGTCGTCGTCGAGCGAGCCCGCGGGCACGACCACCCGAAGCGCTCCGACGTTCGGCACGGGCGAGCCACATTCCCTGCAGAAGGCCTGCGTGAAGCGCTCGGCGTCGGGGACCTTGAACGCCTGCACGCGGTCCTCGCCGCGCAGCCAGCGGAAGCGGTCGAGCTCGACGAACAGGTTCGCGTTGTGCGCCGCCGCGCGCGCGCGCCGGCAGCGCGAGCAGTGACAGAACACGATCGGCCCGGCGACCGGGCGCGGGATCTCGTACGAGACCGCGCCGCACAGACACCCGCCGCGAATCGCCTCCGGCGTCGGCTCCGTCCGGCGCGGCGAAGGAACTGCTTCACCCCAACCCGGCGGATATGCGTCGAACTGCGGCGCCGAGTCCCTGACGTCGAACCACGGCGCCTTCGAGCCGACGAAGAGGTGTTGCAGCGGGCCGATCTTCGGATCCTCCGCGAGCAGGCCCGCGGGAATGAACACGCGGTCCATGCCCTCCGGGGCGGCCGGCACCGATGAGCCGCAGCGCGAGCAGAAGGGCCGCCAGCCGTTCGGCGATGACTCGTAGCGCTGAATGCGCTCCACTCCTCGGAGCCAGCGAAACGCGCTCTTCGGCGCGCCGACGTAGCTCGCGAACGCGGAGCCGTGTGACTTGCGACACATCGAGCAGTGACAGTGAGACAGCGGCTCGACGGGGCCGTCGACCTCGAACGCCACGTCGCCGCACAGACAGCTTCCGGTGAGGGGCATGCGAGCCACTATACTCCGCGCGGACGGGGAGGGAACGACGTGGATCACCAGGCCGCGCTCAGCGCGCTCGAGGCACGCTTCGACGCGACGCTCTCGGAGCTCTCCGCGCTCGCGCGCATTCCCGGCGTGTCTGCCTCCGGCTTCGACCCGCGCGAGCTCGAGCGCTCCGCGGCAGCGGTCGCCGAACTGCTGCGCAAGAGCGGTCTCGAGCGGGTCGAGGTGCTGCGCCTTCCCGCGGCGCATCCGTACGTCGTCGGCGAGTGGCTGCGCGCGGGGCCGAAGGCGCCGACCATCCTGATCTACGCACACCACGACGTGCAGCCGCCGGGGCGTCCCGAGAAGTGGGAGAGCCCGGCGTTCGACCCGACGTTGCGCGCCGACGGCCGGCTCTACGGGCGGGGTGTGGTCGACGACAAGGCGGGGCTCCTGGTGCACGTCGCCGCGCTGCGCGCCTGTCTCGCCGCACACCAGCGGCTGCCGTGCAACGTGAAGCTGATCGTCGAAGGCGAAGAGGAGATCGGCTCGCCGCACCTCGAAGCGTTCCTGCGCGCGCACCGCGAGCGCCTGCAAGCGGACGTCATCGTGTTGTCCGACACCGCGAACCTCGATGCGGGACTGCCCTCGATCACGACCAGCCTGCGCGGGCTCGTGGTCGCCGACGTGCGCGTGCGCGCGCTCGACCATCCCCTGCACAGCGGCATGTGGGGCGGGCCATTGCCGGACGCCGCGACCGCCCTGGTGCGCCTGCTCGCGCGGCTGGTCGACGACCGCGGGGTGATCCAGATCCCCGGGATCTACTCCGACGTGCGCCCGCTCGCGCACGACGAGCGCGCGCGCCTCGCGCGCCTGCCGTTCGACGAGTCGCGCTTCCGGGAGCAAGCCGGAGTGACTCGCGGCGCCGCGCTCGCGGGCGAGGCCGACTTCACGCCGTACGAGCGCCTGTGGCTGCGCCCGAGCCTCGCGGTGACCGCGCTCGATGCGACCCCGATCGCCGGCTCCGCCAACCGCTTGATGGAGGCGGCGGCGGCGCGGGTCGGGCTCCGGCTGGCGCCGAGTCAGGACGCGCAGCGCGCGGCGCGCCTGCTCGCCGATTGCCTGCGCCACGCGCCGCCGAACGGTGTCGAAGTCGAGGTCACGATCGAGAGCGCCGCGGGCGGCTGGGAGACTTCGCCGGTCGGCCCGGCCTTCGACGCCGCGCGGCGCGCGCTGGCCGCCGGCTTCGGGTGCGAGGCTGCGCTGATCGGCTGCGGCGGCTCGATCCCGTTCGTCGGCCCGTTCGCGCAAGTGCTGGGCGGCGCGCCCGCGCTGCTCCTTGGCCTGGAGGACCCGATCTGCAACGCGCACGGCGAGAACGAGAGCCTGAACCTCGACGACTTCCGGAAGGCAGCCCGCGCCGCGGTGCATCTGCTGTTCGAGCTCGCCGAGGCGCTGAGCTCGCGCCAGTGATGCTCAGTGGTAGAGCTCGATGACCTGCGCGACGAACGAGCCCTCCTTGTCGCGGGGGACGTTCGGGAGCTCCTGGGCCAGGAAGTCCTGCGCCTCCTGCGTTCCGAGGTCGCCGATCGACTTGGCCGCCAAGCAACGGTCCTGCCAGCTCGAGTCCGGGTTTCGATAGATCGCCTTCAGTAGCGCGAGCTGTGACGTGGCGCGCAGCGTTCCCAAGGAAGCGATGGCCGCCGCGCGGATGTATTCCTGGCCGTCGCTGGAGAGCGGCACGAGTGTGTCGATCGCGCGCGGGTTGTTCGTGAAGCCGAGGTCGTAGACGTCGAGGAAGCTGCTCTCGGTCCGCGGTCCGGCGAGCCGCGCCGCGAGCTCCTTCACCGTGGCGTCGCTCGCGCGGTAGGAGTACAGCTCGCTCGCGAGTTTGGTCGCGAGCTCCTTCACCGCGAGAGACAGCGGCTCGTTGAGCGTCGGCTCTACGACTTCGCCGAATGACCACAGCGGCACCCTCCCCCGTGTTACGAAGACACCGATCCGCTTCGTCCCCCTCGCACTCTCCAGGTCGACCTTGAGGAAGGTCAGCGTGAAGAACGGCGTGTAGGCGTTCGTCCGCTGAGTCTGCATGCGGAACGTTTTGAGGCGAAGCCGCGGCGCCCCTGCGTCGACGTTCCTGACGTCGAGTGGCAAGCCGCGCGAACGGAGCTCCTCCTCCAAAGAGGTCGCCAGGAACTGCGGCGCGTCGAGAGGCTCGCCGTCCACCTCGAGCGTCACCTTCACGCTGCCGCTGATGAACGTCCGTCCGTCGCTGCTGCGCTCGTCGAGCAATGAAATCGCCGTTTCGCGGAGCGGCGGATCGACGTCATACAGGATGTCCGACGGTTCCGGCTCGCGCACCGGGAAGTTGAGTGTGCATGCGGCCAGAGCCAGAAGCGCCGCGACCCCAGCGCACGAAGCTCGAGTCACGCCTATCTCGCCCCCCAGGTGTTCCAGCTCGTGAGCTCGCGCGACGGCAGGCGCTTGGCCTTCTGGAAGTCGCGGCCCTTGAAGTACGCGACCGGCAGGAGCGCGGTTTGAGTCACTCCGTCGGGAATCCCGACCAGCTTGGCGACCTCGCGCTCGCGCACGAGGTGCAAGGTGGTCCACGCCGTGCCGAGGCCGCGCGCGCGCGCGGCCAGCATGAACGACCAGGCGGCGGGCAGGATCGAGCCGTAGGTGCTCGCCTGCGCGACGACGCCCGCGGTCTCGACGCGGCCCTCGATGCACGGGATCACGTGCACCGGAACCTCGTGCAGGTGGTCGGCGAGGAAGATCGCGGACTCGCGCACGCGCGTCTCCTGATCCCTGCGCGGGTCGCCGGGCGCCGTGTATCTCGGGCCGGCGGCTTCCTGCATCTTCATGTAGCCGGACAGCGCTTCCTTGTAGTAGCGCGCGATCTCGGCGCGCTTCACGGGATCGGTGACCGCGAGGAAGTGCCAGCCCTGCGCGTTCGAGCCGGTCGGCGCCTGCAGCGCGATCTCGATGCACTCCTCGATCAGCGCGCGCGGCACCGGCCGAGCGAGATCGAGGCGCTTGCGCACCGATCGCGTGGTGGTGAGAAGCTCGTCGGCCGCGCGCAGATCCATGGTGGGTCCTCCGTTGGCTCCGAGGATTCTACCGGCTGCTCGCAGTCGTCGCGGCTTGAGCCGCACGGGTCCCACCCGGTATAACGGCGAATCGGCGCGCGGCGCCGCAGGCGGCCGTGGAGCCGAACAAAGGGAGACGCCATGAAGGGCCTCGTCACACGCGATCTGAACCAGAGCTCGGTCGAGGACCTGAAGCTCGATCCGCCGAAGGCGGGCGAGCTGCGCATCAAGATGGGCGCGACCGGCGTCTGTCACTCCGATCTCTCCGTGATCAACGGCACCCTGCCGCTCCCGCGGCCGATGCTGCTCGGGCACGAGGGGGCGGGCGTCGTGGCCGAGCTCGGCGCGGGAGTCACCGGCTTCGCCGTTGGCGATCACGTGGTGCTCTCGTTCGCGCCGGCCTGCGGCTCGTGTCACTTCTGCCGCACCAAGCAGCCGCAGTTCTGCAGCGTCGGCGGGCCGCACGGGCGCATGCTCGACGGCACGGCGCGCGTGCACGCGAAGGACGGTACGGACGTCGGGGTCATGCAGTTCCTCGGCTGCATGGCCGAGGAGGCGATCGTCCCCGCGATCAGCGCGTGCAAGATCGACAAGTCGATTCCGCTCGACCGCGCGGCGCTCGTCGGCTGCGGCGTGATGACCGGCGTGGGCGCGGCGATCAACACCGCCAAAGTGACTCCCGGGTCCTCGGTCGCGGTCTTTGGCTGCGGCGGAGTCGGCCTCTCGATCATCCAGGGCGCGCGGCTCGCGGGCGCGGCGAAGATCATCGCCGTCGACGTGGCCGACAAGAAGCTCGAGATGGCGCGCCACTTCGGCGCGACGCACACCGTGAACGGCTCGAGGGAGAGCTCGGTCATGAAGTGCAAGGAGCTGACCGGCGGCCTCGGCCCCGACTTCACCTTCGAGGCGGTCGGCATCCCGAGCTTGATGCTGGAGACACACGCGGCCACGCGGCGCGGCGGCACGACCACGATCGTCGGCGTCGGCAAGCTCACCGAGCAGGTGCCGTTCAACGCGCTCATGCTCTCGATGGAGGGCAAGACCGTGAAGGGCAGCTTCTACGGCGACACGAACTTCATGTCCGACTTCCCGATGCTGCTCGATCTGTACACGAGCGGGAAGCTGAACCTCGACGACATGGTCAGCGCGACTTACTCGATCGACGACGCGCCGCGCGCGCTGCAGGACCTCGAGAAGGGCGTGAACGCGCGCGGGGTGATCGTCTACCGCTAGAGCCCCAAAGCGGGCCCGGCCCCAGGGCGGCCTCGGGCCACCCGCACTCCGCGCGGCGCCTTGCGCGCTAGCGGCCGGTGGCCGACGCCGGAATGACTCCGCTCGCGATGTGGTGGCGCATCGAGAGGCGCAGGCCGCCGTCCTGGTAGATCCGCTCGACGAGCGCCCGCGCCTGCTTCGGGTCCGCGACGAAGCGGATCCGGAGCTTGGCGGTCTCGACCAGGCAGTCCTCGACGTACTCGCTCGAAGCGAGTCGTTCGAACGCGGCCGCGAGGCGGTT
>DATFUE010000128.1:0-2140 GCA_035261165.1 Myxococcota bacterium | reverse complement strand
TCGAGGCCCGTGCCGCAGATCGTCGGGTGCGCGCCGTCGCCGTCGCGGTAGATCTTCAGCTCGCCCTCGCCGTACCAGCCGAAGTGCTTCTGCGGCAAGGTGCGAATCCCGACGCTGCAGCCGAGATAGCGACCGGGGCCGCGCAGGCCCTCCGCGATCGTGAAGTCGCGCTTCAGGATCGTCGGGTTCTCGCGGCGAAACGACACGTGCAGGAGCCCGGTGTCCGCCTCGAGCTTCGGCTCGAGCGTGTAGTCGAGCTGGTAGTACAGCAGCGTCGGTCGCGGCGAGTGATTCGTGAGCTCGATGCGCACCCGCCGCCGGAACGGCAGCGGGAGGTACGAGTTGAAGCCGCGCCCCTCCTGAGCGGCGAGCAGCGCCGACGTGTACGCCGCGGGCCGGCCGTGCGGCAGCCCGAAGAAGTCGAGCGCGGGCACGGAGATCGACGGCTCCGCAGCGCCGTCGTAGAACACTTCGAAGAGCAGCGCGCGCATGCGCTCGGGACGCGCGGGCGGAAACGTCATCCAGATGTGTCGGATCGTGCCGGGCCCCTCGAGATCGGCCAGCAGCACCCGCTCCCCGGGCTCGATGCGCCGGCTCGGGGCGCCCTTGCGGCCGCCGTGCGACTGGCCGCCCGCGCCGCGCGCGCCCGTCGGGTTTTCGAACGTCACCGCGCGCGAGTCGAGCGCGAGATCGATCCGCGACGGATCGTGCGAAGCGAACATCGCGCGACTCTACCGCGAACGGCGCAGCCGGGAAAAGCCGCCGCGCGCCGTGCTACGGTGCCAGCGATGAAGACTTGGGTGCGCGACGGCGTGCGCATGGGCTACGAGGAGTCGACTCTAGCGGGCGCGAACGCGGCGCCGATCGTCTTCGTCCACGGCTGGTGCTGCGACTACCGCTACTTCGCGCCCCAGTACGGCCACTTCTCCAAGAGACACCACGTCGTGGCGGTCGATCAGCGCGGCTTCGGCGCGAGCGACAAGCCGCAGCAGAAGTACACGATCGAGGGCTTCGCCGACGATCTCGCCGCGCTGTGTCGCGAGCTCGGCCTCGTGAAGCCCGCGTTCGTCGGTCACAGCATGGGCGGCGCCATCTCGCTCGCCGTCGCCGCGCGCCACCCGAATCTGCCGCGCGCGATCGCGCTCTGTGACCCCGCCGTCCTCTTCCCTTCCTACGTGCTCGAGGCGACGCAGCCGTTCATCGAGGCGCTCGCGACCCCCGACTACAAGACGGCGGCCGCGGCGTTCATCGAGCAGCGGCTCTTCGGCCCGAGCGACGATCCCGTGCGGCGCGCACGCATCACCGCGGACATGTGCGAGACACCGCAGCACGTGATGCTGTCCGCGTTCCAGAATCTGTTCTCGTTCGACGGCGAGTCCGCTGCGCGCGCCTGCAAGTTGCCGGTGCTCTCGATCGACGCCGAGGCGCCGATTCCCGATCGCGCGCGCTTCCGCGAGCTCTGCCCGCAGCTCGTCGCCGCACAGACCGCGGGCGCGGGTCACTTCCACCAGCTCGAAGTCCCCGAGCAGGTGAACGCGATGCTGGAACGCTTTCTAGCGCAGACGGTCGGCTGAGAGAGACCCGAGGCGAGGGTCAATCTGGCGCGCCGCCCGAGCGGTGTATCCTCCTCAGTCGGCTCCGGCCCCCGCCGGGCTGCCGCGGGGAGTCTTCTCGACCCCGCTGCCGAGCAACGAGGTGGCGAGGCGAGGGCCGTCCCGAGCCGAGCCCGCAAGCGCCGAAGGCGCGCGCAGTGAGCCGCAGGCGAACGAAGTCAATGAGGCGGAGCAGGCGAACGAAGTCAATCAGACCTTGTGGCGCGCGGTCTCGTCGCGGTGCTTGCGCAGGTACGCCATGAAGGGAGTTCCACCGGTGCCGACGCTCGTCGGGTTCGCCGCGCCGGTCGCGCTCTGGTGGTGGATGTAGCGCGCCGCGTAGTCGAGGTGCGTGGAGCGGAACGCCTCGAGCCAGCGCAGGCAGTCGTCGTAGGCGGTGTGGAGATCGGGGGCCGATCCGCGGAGCACGGCTGCGCGGATGCTCGGGGCCGACTCGACCGCCTCGAGGAACGCGCGGTGCCTCGGCGGCATGTAGTCGCGCATCTCGGCGAGATAGGCGCGCAGCGGATCGCCCGCGTGCTCGACGC
>DATFUE010000127.1:0-6379 GCA_035261165.1 Myxococcota bacterium | reverse complement strand
TCGGCCGCGCCCGCGCCCACGATCGTGTGCAGCTCGTCGATGAACAGCAGGATCCGGCCCTCGCTGTCCTTCACTTCCTTCAGCACCGCCTTCAGGCGTTCCTCGAACTCACCGCGGTACTTGGCTCCCGCGATGAGGGATCCCATGTCGAGGGCGATGACGAGCTTGTCCTTCAAGCCCTCGGGGACGTCGCCGCGCACGATCCGCTGCGCCAGGCCTTCGACGATGGCGGTCTTGCCGACCCCCGGCTCACCGATCAGCACGGGATTGTTCTTGGTCCTGCGCGAGAGGATGCGGATCGTGCGCAGGATCTCGTCGTCGCGGCCGATCACCGGATCGAGCTTGCCGTCGCGGGCCATCTTCACGAGGTCGCGGCCGTACTTCTCGAGCGCCTCGTAGGTGCCCTCGGGATCGGCGCTCGTCACACGCTGTCCGCCGCGCACTTCCTGCAGCGCCTTCAGCAGGCGGTCCGCGGTGACCTGGAACTCCTGGAGCACACGGCCGACACCGGTCAGCGCCGGCTCCTCGGCGAGCGCGAGCAGCAGGTGCTCGACCGAGACGTAGTCATCCTTGAACTGCTTCGCCGACTCGCCGGCGCGCACGAAGATCTGCTCGAGTCGCTGGGTGATGTAGACCTTGCCCGGCTCGCGGCCGGGCCCCGAGACACGCGGCCGGCGCTCGAGCTCGCGATTCAGCCGCTGCCCGAGCGCGTCGGCCGGAACGCCCATCTTCTCGAACAGGCGCGGCGCGAGGCCGCTCTCCTGGCGAAGCAAGGCGCTCAGCAGATGCTCCGCGTCGACCTCGACGTGACCGTGCTCCGAGGCGATCGCCTGAGCGGAGGCGACCGCTTCGCGACTCTTCACCGTGAGCTTCTCGACATCCATGGTGCCCCGAAGAAAAGCACCTCAAGGGGGGTGTCAATCGCGATTCCGGACCGTGGCGAGCCTGATCCGATCGTCTAAGATGCCCGTCGCTGTGAGCGCGTGGGCACCCTTCCCACGCTCCGCTTCCGGTGGATATAGCTCAGCTGGTTAGAGCATCGGGTTGTGGTCCCGAGGGTCGGGGGTTCGAATCCCCTTATCCACCCCAATGAACTCAAGCACTTTCGCGGCAGCCGATCCGAGCGGGTTGCCAAGGCGCGTTCGAGCCGAGTTATGATCGTACGATGGGAACTGACGCGCGGCTCTTAGTGCTTCTCGCTGCCGCGCTGGCACCCGCTCTTTTCGGGGCGCCGTCCCGTGGGGCGGAGATTCGATACGACTTCCAGGGCTACGTACAGCCAAGCCCAGGCGGCCCGTCGCTCCCTCCAAGTGCGGCGGGCGGTTCTCTCACTCCCCTTTCGACCTTCAGCGGATACTTCTCGTACGTCCAAGAGAACGCCACGTTGCTCGCCGGGGGCGGGCAGAGCGCCTACTACGAGTTCACCCCGGCGGGCAGCCAAGTGCTTGTCACGAACGGGATCGAGACCTTCGCCACCAGTTCCAACTTCTCCATGAACCTCTCCACGTACTTCTTCATCTGGGATGTCCAGGCTTCTACGGCACTCACCGTACCCTTGGGCCCGAATGACTTCATGGTCGACATTCAGTTCAATGCCACCCCATTCCCACCCGGATTTCCCGATGACCCCATCCCTGCGGTTCCCGGTGCGAACGCGACCCTCGCGGAGTTTCAGGACGTCATCATCCAGCTCGAAGTCCCGTCGCCCTTCGGCTCCAGCGTCCCGTTCTCGATCCCGCTCTTGCTCACCTCATTGCAAGGTCACGTGGTCCCGGAAGTATCCGTAGCTGCGGCGACCTGCTGGGCGCTTGTGGCAGTCGGACTTCTCCGGCTTCGTCGACGCCGAACCTGAGGGTCTTTCGGCATCGCCTTCGGCGCCGGAGGGCACGGTGTTCGTGAAGCTGGCCGTCGCGGTGCTAGTCCTCTCGACACGGACCGCTTCTTCGGCACGCGCGAGCGCCTGAAACTCCAATAAAAGTGGAGCGACCAGCTCGTGCCCCTCGGCGAAGTCCAGGACGTGCGCGTGGGGAGCCTGGACGCGGACGGCGGCGGCGCGCTCGCGACCTACCGCAACGCCGCCGGCGGCGCCAACAACGCGCGCGGCACCGACGTGCACCTGCTCCGGGCGGAGTTCCGCCCCACCCCGCTCTCCTTCTTCCGTGTCGGCCGGCAGGACCTGAAGGTCGGGCCCGAAGTCAGCTACCTCGAAGCGGACTGGCGCTATCTCAAGACGCAGCGCCTGGGCGAGCGCTTGATCGGCAGCGTGGGCTTCAGTCACGAGGAGCGCTCGGCGGACGGAGTCACGCTCGGCTGGGATCTCGGCGGCCACCAGCTGCTGGCGTTCGCCGCAAAGGCCACCACCGGAGTGTTCGAGGTCGACAATGCATACCGCTCACTCATGGAGGTGACTCATGAAGGCGCCGAATGGACGCTGAAGCGCGGCACCTGGCTCGCGAACACGGAGCTCGCCGGCTTCGCGATCGCGTACCAAGACACGCGCCCGCCCCGTGACGCCGGTCTCGCGCACGGTATCTCGCTAGTGACCTTCCGCCGCTCGGGGCTCGGCGGGTACCCGGTCGGTCCCGGGGAAGTCGATCTGCTCGTCTGGGGCGCCGGTCAGCTGAGCAGCTAGGACACGCTCGACCAGGCGGCCTGGGCGGTCTTTCTCGAGGCGGGCTACCAGCTGCCCGAGTGCTTCCTGCAGCCGTGGCTGCGGGCCGGCGTGAACGTCGGCTTGGGCGACGCGGACCGGACCGACGGCGATCACCAGACGTTCTTCAATGTCCTTGCTCGCGCTGAATCTGTTCGCGCACTGGTTCCGGCTGACTCGCGACTCCGACTCGCGCTACTCGGGAACGGGCGTGTTCAACAGGGACTCGTTCGGATTCACCGCACAACCGTCGCGTGGCCTCACGCACGTGGGCCACGAGTACGACGCGGTTGCGACCATCACGCCGCACCGCGCCTTGACGCTCGAGGTCGGTTGGTGGTGGTTCAAAGGCGGGGCGATCTACGCGCTCAACCGCAGTGCGCAGACGCACTTCGGCTACGTGTCGGCCGAGTTCAAGTACTGAGGACGGCTAGAGAGCGTGCAGCCGCCGCCATAGGAGCGAGCAGCGCGTCGAACCGCGCCTCGCCCGCGCCGCCCGCTCGCCGACCCGCCGGGGCACGCATCTTGCTCGGTTGGCCCGCAGACGAACGAGGGAGCTCCCGATGCCAGGAGACCGGCTGCCGGGTTACCAGCGCGCAGCCGGCTTCGACGAGGCGATTCTCGGCAATCTCGAAGTGCGCCCGCACTATGCGGCGGTCTTCGAAGAGCTCGAGCGACTGTCGCCGCCGGAGCTGGCCGCCACCGAGCGGCTGCGGGACGCGATCTTCCGCCGCCTCGGCATCACGTTCGCCGTGTACGGGGACGCGAGTGGCTCGGAGCGCACCTGGCCGATGGACCTCGTGCCCCGGATCCTGCCGGCAGGTGAGTGGAGCGAGATCGAACGCGGGCTCGCGCAGCGCATCCGCGTGCTCAACCTGTTCCTCGAGGATCTGTACGTGGGCGAGCGCGCGGCGCTGCGTGACGGGATCGTGCCCGCGTGGCTCGTGTACTCGTCCGAGGGCTTCGTGCGCGAGGCCGTCGGCCTGCACGCACCGCACGGCGCGCGCTGCGTGGTCGCCGGCATCGACCTGGTGCGCGACTTCGACGGCACGTTCCGCGTGCTCGAGGACAACCTGCGCACGCCGAGCGGAATCTCGTACGTGCTGCAGAACCGCGCCGCGCTGACGCGCGCGCTGCCGCGGCTCTCGGCGCGCCACCGCATTCGGCCCGTGCACCAGTACGGCTCGTCGCTGCTCGGCGCGCTGCACTCACTCGCGCCGCGCGAGAGCGGCGACGGGCCGCGCGTCGTGGTGCTCACGCCGGGGATCTGGAACTCCGCGTACTTCGAGCACGCGTTCCTGGCCCAGCAGATGGGCGCGGAGCTGTGCGAGGGGCGCGACCTGATCGTCGAGGACCAGGTCGTCTACATGCGCACCACGCGCGGGCTCGAGCGCGTGGACGTGATCTACCGGCGCGTCGACGACGCGTTCGTCGATCCCGCGCTGTTCCGGCAGGACTCGGTGCTGGGTGTGCCCGGGCTGATCTCGGCGCTGCGCGCGGGCAACGTGTCGATCGCCAACTCCCTCGGCTGCGGCGTCGCCGACGACAAGGCGATCTATCCGTTCGTGCCCGCGCTGATCCGCTACTACCTCGGCGAGGAGCCGATCCTGCCGAACGTCGAGACGTATCTGCTCTGGGAGCCCGAGCAGCGCGAGCACGCGCTCTCGCGCTTGAATCAGCTGGTCGTGAAGCCGGTCGCCGCGTCCGGCGGCTACGGCATCGTGATGGGCCCACAGGCGACCGCCGACCAGCTCGAGATCTGCCGCAAGGAGATCGAGTGCAACCCGCGCGCCTTCATCGCGCAGGAGCTCGTGCAGCTCTCGACTCACCCGACGTTCGTCGACGGGAAGCTCGAGGCGCGGCACATCGACCTGCGGCCCTTCGTGCTGACCGGCGCGCGCACGGAAGTGTTTCCCGGGGGACTCACTCGGGTGGCGCTGCGGCGCGGCTCGTTCGTGGTGAACTCCTCGCAGGGCGGCGGCTCGAAAGACACCTGGGTTCTCGAAGAGGCGGGCTCGGCCTGATGCTGGCGCGGCACGCCGAAGATCTGTTCTGGACCGGCCGTTACCTGGAGCGCGCGGAAGACACCGCGCGCATGCTCGACGTGACGTACCACGGCTTGCTCGAGGGCGGCTCGGCGGACACCGAGTCCGCGTGGCGCATGTTGCTCGAGGCGCTGCACCTCGCGCATCCTTTCTACGCCGCGCACCCCGAGGTGTCGGCGCGCGCGGTTGCCGAGTTCCTGGTCGCCGACGTCTCGCAGGCGAGCTCGATCATCGCGGCGATCGCGCGCGCGCGGGAGAACGCGCGGAACGTGCGCGAGCACCTCTCCACCGAGCTCTGGGACGCGATCAACTCGTGCTTTCTCGAGCTCCGCGCCCGCGATCTGCAGGCCGAGCTCGCCGTGCAGCCGCACGAGCTGTACCGCGAGATCCGCACGCGCTGTCAGACGATCGCGGGCGCCGGCGCGGAGACGATGTCGCGCTCGGACCCGTGGCGCTTCCTGTTGCTCGGCCGCCTGATCGAGCGCGCGGAGATGACCTGCCGCATGCTGCGCGCGCGTGCGCCGCGCCGCGATCCGCGCTCGGGCTTCCACGACTTCCTGCTCGTCCTGAACTCCGTGTCCGCGCTCGAGGCGTATACGCGCGCGCACGGCGCGGACATCGACCCTGCGCGCGTGGTCGCGTTCCTGTTGCTCGCGGGTGACTTCCCGCGCAGCGTCCTCTACTGCGTGCGCGCGACGGATACGATCCTGGCGCAGCTCGAGTCCGGCGCGCCGAGCGCGCGCCCGCGCCGCACGCTCGGCCGCATCCGCGCGGAGCTCGAGTATCAGGACGCCGACGAGCTGCGCGCGTTCGGCGAGCGCGGCGTGCTCGATCGCGCCCAGGCCGGCATGTGGGAGGTCGCGGAATTGCTCGAGGAATCGTTCTTCGCCAGCGGCCCGCAGCCGCAGCGACACATTTTCGGGTCGCTGTGATGGAGATCTTCGAGATTCGCTACGCCTCGCTGTTCCGCTACCCGCAGCCGGTCTGGGACTCGCACAACGTGCTGCGCGCCGCGCCCTGCAGCGACGAGCGTCAGGTGCTGCTGAGCTACCGCCTGTCGACCACGCCCGGTTCGCGCGTGGTCTCGTACACCGACTACTTCGGCACGCGCGTCGACCTCTTCGGCGTCGCGCGGCCGCACCGCGAGCTCGAGGTCCTGGCCGAGATCCGCGTCGCGATCAACGGCGCCGAGACCGCGCCGCCGCCGGCCCCGTGCGGCTCGCGCCTGGAGCGCGGCTTCCTCGAGTCGCATCACGAGTTTCTCGTCCCGAGCGCGCACACCGACTTCGCCGAGAGCGTGCGGCGCGAGGCGCGCGAGGTCGTCGCCGGCCTGGGCGACGACGCGATGGCGCTGGGCGGCGCGCTGAGCGCGCACGTCGGCCGCACCCTGCAGTACGCGCCGGGTACGACGCACGTCGGCATCGACGTCAACGAGCTGCAGCGTACACGCCGCGGTGTATGCCAGGACTTCGCGCACTATCTGATCGCGCTGTGCCGCAGCGTCGGCGTGCCCGCGCGCTACGTCTCGGGCTATCTGTTCGCTCCGCGCGGCGACTCGGCGGCCAGGCCGGACCGCGACGAGGTCATCGTGCAGACGCACGCCTGGGTCGAGGTCGCGCTCCCCGGCCTGGGCTGGTGGCCACTCGACCCGACCAATCGCCTCAGCGTCGGCGCGCGCCACGTG
>DATFUE010000126.1:0-2097 GCA_035261165.1 Myxococcota bacterium | reverse complement strand
CTGACCGCGCCCGCGGTGCTCGAGCAGCTGCGCGCGCTCGGAGTCACGACGCTCTCGCTCCTGCCCGTGCAGCACGGCGCGCCGGATCCGCACGTGGCGCAGCTCGGGCTCACGAACTACTGGAACTACGCCACCCTGGCCTACTTCGCCCCGGATTCGCGCTTCGCGAGCGGCGATCGCGGCGAGCAGATCGGCGAGTTCCGCGCGATGGTGCGCGCGCTCCACCGGGCCGGCTTCGAGGTCCTGATCGACGTGGTCTACAACCACACCGCCGAGGGCGATGCGCGCGGGCCGCTCTACTCGCTGCGCGGCATCGACGGCGCGACCTACTACCGGCCCGACCCCGCTGAACCGGGTGAGTACGAGGACTTCAGCGGCTGCGGAAACACGCTCGATCTGCGCCAGGCGCGCACGCGCCAGCTCGTCCTGGACAGTCTGCGCGCGTGGGTCAGCGAGCTGCACGTCGACGGCTTCCGCTTCGACCTCGCGCCCGCGCTGGCGCGTGAGTCGACCGCCTTCGCGCCGGATTCGCGCTTTCTCCGCGAGCTCGTCGCCGATCCGGTCCTGGGCGGCGTGAAGCTGGTCGCGGAGCCGTGGGACGCGCGCCCCGGAGGCCATCAGCTCGGCGCGTTCCCGCGCCCGTTCAGTGAGTGGAACGACCGCTTCCGCGACACGGCCCGGCGCTTCTGGCGCGGCGACCCGGGGTGCATCGCGGAGCTCGCGACCCGGCTCGGCGGCTCGGAGGACGTGTTCGCGCGCTCCGCTCGTCCGCCGCAGGCGAGCGTGAACTTCGTCACCTGCCACGACGGCTTCACCCTCGAGGACCTGGTGAGCTATGCCCACAAGCACAACGAGGCGAACCTCGAGGAAGGGCGCGACGGCGCGCACGAGAACTGGAGCAGCGGCTGGGGCGCCGAGGGGCCGAGCGACGACCCGGAGGTGACTCGCCTGCGGGGGCGCGCGAAGCGCAACCTGATCGCGCTGCTCGCCTTCGCGCAGGGCGTGCCGATGCTCTCCCACGGCGACGAGGTGTCTCGCACGCAGAGGGGCAACAACAACGCATACTGTCACGACAGCTCACTCACCTGGGTCGACTGGTCGCTCGACGAGCCGCGCCGCGAGTTTCTGCAGTTCGTGCGCCGCGCGTTCGCGCTGCGCCGCGCGAATCCGCTGTTCGCGCGCGAGCGCTTCCTCTCGGGCGGCGACGTGACTTGGCTGCGGCCCGACGGCCACGAGATGACCCCCGACGACTGGCGCGAACCGGAGCGCCGCGAGCTCGGCATGTGGCTCCATGGCGAGGCCGCGGCGCTGCTGCTCGTGAACGCGGGGGCGCGGGTGCGGCTCTTCCAGCTGCCGCCGCTCGCCGAGGGCACGCGCTGGCGCGGGCTCTTGTGCACGGCGTGTGAGCCGCCGAGCCGGGTGCGCGGGCCGAGCGTGCGCGTCGCCCCGCGCTCGTGTCTTTGGCTCGGCGCGGAGCGGAGAGCGGCGCGTGAGTGAGTCCGTACGCCCCGCGCTCGGCCGGCTGGCGGAGCGGCTCGGTATCTTCTCGAGCTACCACGACATCGCCGGCGTGCTCCGGCCGACGAACGACGCGACCCGCGAGGCGCTGTGCGCGTCCATGGGGTTCCCGTGCGCGAGCGAGGCCGAGGCAGAAGCGCGGCTCGCCGAGCTGGCGGACGGGGACGCGGACGAGTGGCTCGAGCCAGTGCGCGTGTTTCGCGAGACGCCGGGCGCGGCGCCGTCCTTGCGCGTGCGCGCTGCGGACGGCGAGGCGCAGCTCGAGATCGCGCGCGAGTCGGGCGAGCGCTCGAAAGTGACGGCGCGCGCGGCTGGCGGCGAGCTCGCCCTGCCCTTCGAGCTCGAGCCGGGCGCGCACGAGCTCCAGGTCGAGCTCGCCGGGCGAACGGCGACTCAGATCCTGATCGTCGCCCCGCGCACCGCGTGGCGCGCCGACGAGGCGCTCGGCGACGCGCGCGCGCTCGGCGTCTGGACGAACCTCTACACCGTTCGGAGTCGGGTGAACTGGGGCTTCGGCGACTTCTCGGACCTGGCGCGCATGGCGGAGTGGCTGGCGCCGCTGGGCGTGGACTTCGTGGC
>DATFUE010000125.1:0-7445 GCA_035261165.1 Myxococcota bacterium | reverse complement strand
GAGCACCACCTCCGGGGACTGGGGCAGGTTGGGCTGATAGCCGAGCCACGCGAGCAGTGCGAGGGGCAGCGACGCGCTCGGAATCACGATGAACTTGGGCACCAGCCCCCAGAGCGCGAGATACTGCGCCTCGCGGCGCTTCCCGGTGTGCAGCTCGTCGTAGTCGATCACGTCGGCCTGGATCGCCGGCGGCAGGAACAGCCCGGCGCCGAAGCTCGACCCCGCCCACACGATCACGAACAGACACGCGATGTTGTCGCCCGGCCCGAGCAGGAAGAGCGCCAGCCCGCCCGTGATGCCCATGACGAAGCTCGCAAGCCACGCGTTCAGCTTCCCGACGCGCTTCGCGAGCGCGAGCCAGAGTGGCAGACACAACAGGCCCGACAGGAAATACGCGAACAGGAAGCGCGACAGCCAGATCTGCGCCTCGCCCGCGTCGATCGGGGGCGGGTTCAGCACGTAGCGGCTGAAGTAGGGCATGAGCAGGCCCGGAATCGCACCGGGAATGCTCGCCACGACGTAGCACGCGAACAGCACCGCAAACGGCCGATTGCGCAGCGAGCGGCGCACGCCGGGGACCAGCGGGTTCGACTTGCGCGCGACGAAATCCGGCCGCTCGCGCACGCGCAGCACCAGCAGCCAGTACAGCGCGACCATCAGCAGCCCGTACGCGATCGCCATGTCCGCGAACGCGCGCCGCTCGTCGCCCAGCTTCGCGATCAGGATTCCGGGCGCGACCGCCGCGACCAGCGTGCCGACGAGCGCGAAGCCCTCGCGCACGGAGAACAGGGTCGAGCGCTCGTGATAGTCGAGCGTGAGCTCCGGCCCGAGCGCCGCATGCGGCAGGCCGTAGAGCATGTTCAACATGAAGAACAACATGAGCGTCGTGCCGAACCAGACCGCCGCACCGGAGGTCGAGAGCCACGTCGGCGGCGTGAACAGCGCCACGAAGACGATCGCGGCGATCGGCGCGGCGACCGCGATCCACGGGCGCCGCCGGCCCCAGCGAGTCTGGGTGTGGTCCGAGAGCCAGCCGACGAACGGGTCGACGATGGCGTCGAGCACGCGCGCGAGCGCCGCCGCGAGGGCGACCCACGCCAGCGGCACCAGCACGGTGTCGGAGTAAAACGGATTCACGTGGATCGCGACCGGGATCGCCATCGCGGCGCCCGCGACGCTGGGCGCGCCGTAGATCAGCTTCATGCCGAGCGTGAGCTTCTCGCGCGCGGGCTCGCTCACGGGAAGCGCGCTCGCAGCCATGCGGCGGTGAGGTCCATCGCCTCGCGCCGCCTCCCTTCCAGATAGTGCGGCGCGCCCTTCAGCTCGACGTACTCCAGGTCGTCCGCCGCGCAGGCGTCGCGGATCGCGTGCGCGTGCGACATGCGGATCTCCGTGTCCGCGGTCGCGTGCACGATCAGCGAGGGCACCTTCACGCGCGGCATCGTGTCGGCCAGGCGCGCGTGCGACGAGAGACCCGACCAGGTCGAGAGCCAGCCGCGCGCGCTCATCACGCGCGCCAGCCCGAAGCGCCCGTAGTTGCCGTCCAGCGGATCGGGGAACGCGAACAGCGAGCCCAGCGGCCGGTCGTCGGGATCGATCGAGAGATCGAGATACGCGGGGTCCGCGAGCGTGCGGTAGATGACCATGTACTTCGCGTGCACCGCGCGCTGCCGGAAGCGCCGCCAGGCACGGGCGTCGGCTTTCTTGTCGACGCCCTTCGCGATGCGCGCCGCGTCCTCGGCCGCGGCGATCGACTCGCGCGCGATCGCGTCGAGCCGCGCGACGCGCGCGAGCTGCGCCTCGCGATAGCGCGCGAGCCAGGCGGGGTCGTAGTGACTCGGCTCGGGCCACGGGCGCCAGCCGTTGTCGGGGTCGTACATGTCGAGCTCGGCGATCACGGCTTCCGGATCGCTCTCGTCGGCGACCGACGGGTCGATCACGCTGTTCATGAACACGCCTTCGCCGGGGTGCGCGGCGATCGCGATCCAGCCGTCGCCGACGCCGCGCTCGACGTGAGTCAGCGCCATGAGTGACCCGCCGCCGCTGTTGCCGAGCAGGACGACCGCCGCGGCGCCGCGCCGCTTCATCTCGACCACCGCCGTCTCGACGTCGAGCGCGCAGTTCTCGTGCAGACAGTCGATGTCGTTGTTCACGTAGCGAGTCGCGAAGCCGAGCACCGCGTAGCCCGCGGCCGCGAGCAGCGGACACGCGTAGTGCACCGAGAAGTCGCCGCGCGGATGCGACAGCACGACCGCCGTCTTCCACGCCTGCCCGACGGGCGGCGTCCACAAGGTGCCGCGCACGAGCGCGCCGTCGGCGGAGACGAGGCGCACGTCTTCGCGGCGGATGGCGACCTTCGGATCGTCCTCGGGGAGCGGCCAGTACCCGAGTCCGATCGGACGTCGCGCGCCCAGCGCATGCGGCATTTCTCGCGTTCCCTTCCAAGGTCCGCCCGCGCGAGACCCGCGCGGGCCCCTCACAGGTGCGGCGCCAGCATACCCGATCGCCGCTGCCCCAATGCGCTAGCATGCGCGCCCATGGCGGACCCCGGAGACCTGATTGCGCGCGCCTACGAGACGATCGTCGGCTGGCTCGCGCGCGGTCACGAGACACGCACGCAGCCGCTCGCTCAGTTCGTGCGCGACCCGCGCATGCCGGTCGTGTACGACGCGAACTTCATGTGCGACGTGCGCGCGCGCACGCCGGACGAGATCGAGTCCGTGCTGGGGGCAGCGGACTCGATGTACCGCGAGCTCGGGCACCGGCAATTTCTCTGGGATCCCGAGATGCCCATCGAGTTCGAGGCGCGCTTGCACCTCGACGGCTACGCGGCGACCAGCGAGCTGATCCTCGTGCTCGAGGGCCCGCTCGCGACGCGCGGCCCGCAGGTCGAGCTGCGGCCCGCGGAGAGCGAGGCCGACTGGCGCGTGATCCGCGATCTCTGCCGCCTCGACCACGACGAGGAGGTCGAGAAGGGCTTCCACCCCCCGTGGGGGCCGGAAGTCACCGAGCAGATCGTCGCCGCGAAGCGCGTGAAGGCGCCGGACGTGCGCTTCCATCTGGCGCGCGCCGACGGGGTCGACTGCGCGTTCTTCTCCGCCTGGCCGGGAGAGAACGGCGTCGGCCAGGTCGAGGACCTGTTCACGCGCGCCGACTTCCGCGGCCGCGGCATCGGCACGGCGCTGATCAGCGCCTGCGTCGCCGACGCCCGCGCGCGCGGCGCCGGCCCGGTCCTGATCGGCGCGCGGCCGACCGACACGCCCAAACACATGTACGCCGCGCTCGGCTTCCGCCCGCTCTGCGTGCAGCGGAACTACCTGAAGGCGGACCTAGTGACTCGGACCTAGACCCCGTCAGACCTCGTACTTGTTCAGCTCCGGGAGAACCGTTCGCGCGAACACGCGCAGGTTGCGCTCGCTCTCCTCCGCGGGCATGCCCGCGTAGCTGTACACGCCGACGAACCTGTCATTGCCGATGCGCTTCTGCGTGTCGACGATCGTCTGGTAGCAGCGCTCGGGCGTGCCCCAGACCTGAAGGCCCAGGAAGAAGTCGATCATCGCGTCGGCGCCGCCGGGCGCGCTCGCCATCTCCTGCATCTTCCCGTACGACTCGTAGCCCTTGGTCTTGCCCAGGTGATCGCCGCGAAGCTCGTAGTGCTTCAAAACGGTCGTCCAGTAGCCGCCGATGTATTTGCGGGCCAGCTCTTCGGCGCGCGCCGGATTCTCGTCGCAGAACACCCAGCCCGCGCAGATGGCGGGCGGCGCGGCCACGCCGTTCACCTGCTGATACACCGTGTTGTACTGAGTCAGCTCCTCGGTGACTGCTTCCCAAGGCTTCTGCGGGATGATCAGCATGCCGAGGCCGAGCTTCGCGATCACGGGACCGGACTCCGGTGAGACCGCCGCCGCGTAGCTGCGGCCCTTGAAGCTCTTGAACGGCTTGGGGCGGATGTCGCGGCGCGCCTGCTTGATGATCTTCCCGTCGTACTCGCACCAGCCGCGCTCGAGGCCGGTGAGGATCATGTCGGCCGACTCCGTGAAGCGCTCGCGGCTCGAGTCCATCGAGACACCGAAGCCGTCGAACTCGACGCGCCCGAGGCCGCGCCCGAGGCCGAGCACGAAGCGCCCGTTCGAGACGTGGTCGAGCACCGAGATCTGCTCGGCGACGCGCATCGGGTTGTGCCACGGCAGCACGACGACCATCGAGCCGAGCTGGACCTTCTCGGTCGCGCCGGCGAGGTACGTCAGATACTGCAGGACGTCGGGGCACATCGTGTAGTCGGTGAAGTGATGCTCGACGCCCCACAGCGACTGGAAGCCGAGCGACTCCGCCATGAGCGCGAGCTTCAGGTCGTCTCGCCAAACCTGGCGATCGCTTCGCTCCTGCTCCGGGTTCTGAAAGATCGCTGCCATGCCGACGTGCATCTCGTGGGTCTCCCTTCCCGAGGAGGATAGCCGACTCCTATCCTTGAAGCAGAACGACCGGGATCTCGCGCGAGGTCTTCTTCTCGTACTCGGCGTACGCGGGATTCTCCTGCTTGACCCGCGGCCAGAGCCGCGCGCGCTCCTCCGCCGACGCTGGCCGCGCGCGCATGCGCCGCTTCTCCGCGTCGACTTGCACGAGAGCTTCCGGGTGCTGCTTCAGGTTCTGCCACCAGAGCGGGTCGTGCGGCGCGCCGCCGTTCGACGCGATCAGCACCAGGCGCTCGCCGTCCTCGAAGAACACGAGCGGGACGGTGCGCGGCGCACCGCTGCGCCGGCCGGTCGTCGTCAGCAGCAGGATCCGCTGCGCGCCCATGCGGCCGCCGATGCGGCCGCTGGAGAGCGCGTAGAGCGTCCGGTGTGCGCCGATGAACGCGCGCATGACGAGACGCGAGAGCGGGCTCATCGATCCTCCATGGCTCTGACGGTAGGTGCTGGTATCATGGCCTCGAGAGCCACCCCTGTCTCTCGGAGGACCGAAATGTCTCGCGAGGCCGTGATCATCGACAGCGTACGCACCGGCCTGGCGAAGGCGCACCGAGGCTCCTTCAACATGACCCGCCCGGATGATCAGCTCGCGCACTGCATCGCGCAGCTCTTCGCGCGCAATCCCAACGTGGACAAGGCCGAGGTTGGCGACGTGATCGCCGGCTGCGGCATTCCCGAGGGAGCGCAGGGCATGAACGTCGCGCGCATCGCGACGATCCTCGCGGACCTGCCGACGTCGGTCGCCGCGACGACCGTGAACCGCTTCTGCTCGTCGGGCTCGCAGGCGATCATGATGGCCGCGCAGCAGATCATCCACGAGGGCGTCGACGTCGCGATCGGCGGCGGCGTCGAGACGATCACGATGCTGCAGGACGGCTCGCAGAACACCAAGCGCCTGTTGAATCCGGTCGCGCACAAGAAGGCGCCCGGTCTCTACATGGCGATGGGCCAGACCGCCGAGGTGGTCGCCGAGCGCTACAAGGTCTCGCGCGAGGATCAGGATCAGTACGCGCTGAAGAGTCAGCAGCGCACCGCGCGCGCGCAGGAGCTCGGCTACTTCGACGACGAGATCGCGCCGCTGAAGGTGCGGCGCATCGTGCAGAAGAAGGGCGAGGAGGCGAAGGAAGAGGACTTCCTCGTCGATCGCGACGAATGCAACCGGCCCGACACCACGATCGAAGGGCTGCGCAAGCTGGCCCCCGCGTTCAAGCCGGAGGGCGGGACGGTGACTGCGGGAAACTCGAGCCAGCTCTCGGACGGCGCGTCCGCGACTTTGGTCATGTCGGCGAGTCGCGCGAGCGCGCTCGGGCTCGAGCCGATGGGCATCTATCGCGGCTCCGCCGTCGCGGGCTGCGATCCCGACGAGATGGGGATCGGCCCGATCTACGCGGTGCCGAAGCTCTTGAAGCGGCTGGGCATGTCACTCGACGACATCGACCTGGTCGAGCTGAACGAGGCGTTCGCGTCCCAGGTGCTGCAAGTGCAGCGCGTGCTCGGGATCCCCGACGAGAAGCTGAACCCGAACGGCGGCTCGATCTCGATCGGTCATCCCTTCGGCATGACCGGCTCGCGACTCACTGGCCACATCCTGCGCGAGCTGAAGCGCCGCAAGAAGCGCTATGGCCTGGTGACGATGTGCGTCGGCGGCGGTCAGGGATTCGCTTCACTCTTCGAGGCCGTCTGACTCGCGCACCACAGCCGTGTACGGGCGGCCCCCGCGGGACATCGGCCCGCGGGCCGATGTCGGGTCGCGCCCTACGGCCTTCGCTCGCCTACGGCTCGCTGCGCGCTTTGGCTTGCACGTAACAGGGCCTTCCCTTCCGATTGCTCGGGTGGCTCGATCCCGAGCAACGCGGCGATGGTCGGCGCGACGTCGATCGCGCGCACCTCGCCGAGCTCGGCGCCGCGCGGCACGCCGCGACCGAGCGCGTAGAAGATCGCGCCCATGTCCGACTGTGCGGGATCGAAGCCGTGAGCGCCGCTGCGCTTGCCGCGCAGCCAGCTCCAGGCCGCGCTCACGCGCAGCAGCCAGCTGGGGTGCGCGAGCACGTTCGGCGGCGAGGCGAGCAAGGTGAGATCGCCGCTGCGCCCCGGGTAGTCACTGCGCAGCCGCGCCGGCAAGCGCTCGCTCGCGTACGCCTCGAGACCGTCGACCTTGGCGAGCGCAGCGAGCGCGGCGTCGCGCTGCGCGAGGTCGCGCAGATAGACCTGCCCTTCCCCGCCCGAATACTCGACGCGCGCGGGAATCCCCGCCGCCCCGAGTGCCGGCTCCGCGTCCACCACGCCGGTGATCTCGGCCATGCCGTGATCGCTCGCGACGATCACGGTCGCATACGCCCACGCGCCGCGCGCATCGAGACCCGCGAAGAGCCGCGCGAGCTGGCGGTCCTGCGCCAGCAACTGACTCGCGATCTCGGGAGCGTTCGGTCCGTTCGCGTGCCCGACCGCATCGCAGCCGTGCCACCAGCTCATCACGAGCCCCGGCCGCGCGGCGTCCGGCAGGTCGAGCCACTTCAGGATTTGATCGACCTTCTCGGCTTCTCCGACCGAGGCGTCGAACGGCCGCATGCGGTACGTCGCCGCGCGCCCGTGCCATTCGGACTCGGACCCCACCCAGAAGTAGACCGCCGCACGCACGTTCTGGCGCTCCGCCGCGACCCAGAGCGGCTCCGCCTCGATCCAGCTCGCGTCGTTGCCGTAGCTGAAGCGCCTGCCGCGGCGATCGGTGAAGACGTTCTCGATGATGCCGTGGCGATCCGGGTAGGTGCCGGTCGCGAGTGACACGTGATTCGGAAAGGTGCTGGAGGGAAACACCGGAGTCAGTCGCGACGCGTGTGCGCCTTCGCGGGCCATGCGCGCGAGCGCCACGGTAGCCACCCGGGACGGGTAGTCGTACCGCGTCCCGTCCCACGACAAGAGGATCACGACCGGGGCCGAGTCGGCGGCGCGCGCGTCGGCGCCGAGCGTGCAGAGCAG
>DATFUE010000124.1:0-9334 GCA_035261165.1 Myxococcota bacterium | reverse complement strand
GCGTTCCAGCCGGCGCCGATGCCGAAGATGAAGCGCCCGTTCGAGAGTGAGTCGAGGGAGGCGATGCGCTTGGCGAGCGCCAGCGGATGGTGCTCCGGCACGAGACAGATGCCCGTGCCGACACGGAGCTGTGTCGTCACCGCCGCCGCCTGCGAGAGCGCGACGAACGGGTCGAAGCTCTCCCAGTAGATGCTCGGCAGGTTCCCGCCAAGGGGATAGGGCGTCTTCCGCGACGCGGGGATGTGCGTGTGCTCGATCATGAACAGCGACTCGAAGCCGCGCGCCTCGGCCTCCTTGGCCAGGCGCACGGGGCTGATCGAGTACGCCGTCGGGAAGATCGACAGGCCGACCTCCATCTAGAGCACTTCCCGGAAGGCGCGGATGGACTCCTTGAGTGACTTGGTGGTGGCGAACACCGAGGTCGGCTCGTAGCCGCAGTGCGCCATGCAGTTCGCGCAGCGCGGATCCTTGCCGCGGCCGTACTTCTCCCACTCGGTCGTGTCGATCAGCTCCTGGTACGACTTGGCGTAGCCGTCCGACATCAGGTAGCAGGGCTTCTGCCAGCCGAAGATCGAGAGGCTCGGGATCGCCCAGGCGGTGCACTCGTACTCGACCTTGCCCTCGAGGAAGTCGAGGAAGAGCGGCGTGTGATTCAGCCGCCAGCGCTCGCGGTTTCCGTCGGCGAACGCCTGGCTGAACATCTTGCGCGTCTGATCGACGGGGAGGAAGTGCTCCTGGTCCGGCGCCTTCCCGTAGGCGAAGCCCGGCGAGATCATCATCTCGTCGACCTCGAGGTCGTCGTTCAGGAAGTCGAGCACCTCGCGCACGGTCTTCGGGTCGTCGTGACTGAAGAACGTGGTGTTCGTGGTGACTCGATAGCCGCGCGCCTTCGCTTCCTTGATCGCGAGCACGCACTCGTCGAACACGCCCGGCTCGCACACCGACGCGTCGTGGCGGTCGCGCAGACCGTCCACGTGCACCACCCACGAGAAATACGGCGACGGCGCGAACTTGTCGAACTTGCGGCGCATGAGCAGCCCGTTCGTGCACAGGTACACGAACTTCTTGCGCGCGATGAGCGCCGCCGCGATCTCGTGGATCTCGGGGTGGATCAGGGGCTCGCCGCCGGCGATCGAGACCATCGGCGCGCCGCACTCCTCGATGCCGCGGATCGCGTCCGCCACCGACATGCGCTTCTTCAGGATGTCCTTGGGGTACTGGATCTTTCCGCAGCCCGCGCAGGCGAGGTTGCAGGCGAAGAGCGGCTCGAGCTCGACGATCAGCGGGAACTTCTCGCGTCCGAAGAGCTTCTGTTTGAACAGGTAGGCGCCGATGCGCAGCGTCTGTCTCAGGGGAACGGGCATGACGGGTTGCCTCCAGTCAGTGAGTCAGGGTTTGGGCCCAAATGGCGAGCGCGGGCGCGGCGGCGCGCAGCGCGCGCAAGGCGCGCAGGCCGTTCGCGACGCCGCCGGTGCTCAGGAGCTCGTGGTCGGGTCCGTCGGAGACCACGCGCAGAACCGCGAAGGGAAGCTGGTCCGCGGGCGACGCGAGCCAGGCGGACTCCATGTCGACCGCGATCGCGCCCGTCGCCCGCTGTGACTCGCGCTCGGCGCGCCGCCCCAGGTGATCGAGCGACAGGATCGCCCCGAGAGTAACTCGCACGCCGCGCGCTTCGAGCGCCCGCGCGAGCGGCTTGGACGAATCGAGCGGGCGGCGCTGGCCCGCGCCGAGCAGCTCGCTCGCGACGACGACGTCGCCGGGCACGAGCCAGGGGTGAAGCGAGCCACACACTCCCGTGACCGCCAGCGCGTCCGGCGCGGGGCGCTTTTGCGCGAACGCCTCGGCGAAGCGCAGCGCGCGGCGCCGACCGATGCCGCAGCGGACGACGTCGCAGCCCGGCAGCGCCGAGCGCACGGCGAGCGCCTCGATCCACATCGGCGTGATCACCGTTAGCGACGGCGCGGCGAGACTCACGCCACGCCTCGCGCGTAGCGGCCGAGCGCCATCAGCGGGAAGACGATCCGGTACATGTGGTAGCGGATGTAGAAGTCGCCCGGGAAGCCGGTGCCGGTGAACTCGGGCTCGTCCCAGTCGCCGTCGGGGCGCTGCGTCGACACCAGGAAGTGTACGCCGCGCTCCACAGCGGGGCCGCGCTCACCGGCCGCGAGCAGCGCCAGCAATGCCCAGGCCGTCTGCGAGGCGGTGGACGTCCCCTTGCCGGCCCAACTCCGGTCGACGTAGGAGCGCAGGTCCTCGCCCCAGCCGCCGTCGCGGTTCTGGTGCTCTTCGAGCCAGCGCACGGCCTTACGGATCGCGGGGTCCGACCCGGCCGTGCCGCTCGCGACGAGCGCGGGCACCGCCGCGCCCGTGCCGTACACGTAGTTCGCGCCCCAGCGACCGAACCAGGACCCGTCTGCTTCCTGCTCGCCCAAGAGCCAGTCACGCCCGCGGCGCGTGGCGTCGAGGCTCGACAGGCCTTCGACCGCGAGCATCTCGACCACGTGCGCGGTCACGTCCGCGCTCGGTGGGTCGGTCACCTCGCCGAAGTCACAGAACGGGAGCTCGGCGCAGAGCTGGCTCGTGTTGTCGACGTCGAAGGCCGCCCAGCCGTCGTTCGCCGACTGCATGCCGAGCGTCCAGCTCACCGCGCGTTTGATCGCGGCGTCGACGTCGGTGCGGCCGCGACCCGCCGCGCCACGCAGCGCGAGCACGACCTCGGCCGTGTCGTCGATGTCGGGGTAGTTGTCGTTCGCGAACTCGAACGCCCAGCCGGCGGGCTCGAGCGAAGGCCGCCGCACGGCCCAGTCCCCGGTCACGCGGATCTCCTCGCGCAGCAGCCAGTCGACCGCGCGCACCAGGCCGGGGTGGTCCTGCGCGACCCCCGCGTCGTTCAACCCCACGACCGCGAGCGCCGTGTCCCACACCGGCGACTGACACGCCTCGAGGCGCCGGCGCCCGGCGCGGTCGAGCGTGAAGCCGTCGAGACCTCTTAGCGCCCTCTCGATCGCCGGATGAGTCAGTGGGTAGCCGAGCAGGTGCAGCGCCATGATCGAGTAGACCCACGGCGGCTGGATCCCGCCCCAGCCGCCGTCCGCTTCCTGGCGGCGCAGGACCCACTCGGCCGCGACGCGCAGCGCCGTCTTGCGCAGCGGGCGCAGTGGGTGGCGCTCGTAGAAGTGGAGCGCGCGGTCGAGCACCTGGAAGCGCCCGGCCCAGGTGCGAAGTGACTGGCGCGGCGGCGGCAATGCGCCGGTGCGCAGCTCGTCGATCGCGAACGGCAGGCGCCGGCTCGGGCGGTGCGCCGCGACGACGGTGAGTGGCACGATCGTCTGACGCGCCCAGCAGCCGAAGTCGTAGATGTTCAGCGGGAACCAGGGCGGCAGGAAGATCACCTCGGGCGGCAGCGCCGGCAGATCGTCCCAGGACCAGAGCCCGAAGAGAGCCATCCAGAAGCGCGTGAACACGCGTGACTTCTCGAGCCCGCCCAGGGAGCGAATCAGCTGCGCGGCGCGGCGCATGTGCGGCGAGTCGACGGGATCGCCCGCGAGGCGCAGCGCCACGTACGCTTCGAGGGTCGTCGAGAGCTCGGGCGGCCCGCCCTTGAACGTGCCCCAAGAGCCGTCCTCGCGCTGTTGCGAGCGGATCCAGACCGCGGCGTGCTTGGTCTCGTCCTCGCCGCGGATGCCGAGAAACTCGCGCAGCAGCAGGTCCTCGGCGTCCATGGTGACGTTGGTCTCGAGCTCGCCCTTCCAGTAGCCGCTCGGGTCCTGCGTCGCGAACAGGTGCTCGCAGGCGCGCTCGAGCGCCGCGCGCGCGTCAGCGAAAAGCGTCGGCTCGCGGACGGTGTCGCTCACGCCGCGATCTCCGGAAGTCCGCGGGTGCGCCCTACGCCGCGGAGCGCCGCGCGCGCCGCGGACGTGCCGCTGCGCACCGCGCCCTCCATCGTTGCGGGCCAACCCGTATCGGTCCACGCGCCGGCGAGATACAGGCCGGCGACCCGCGTCTCGGTGCGCGCGCGCAGCGCGCGCGTGCCCGGCACGCCGCGAAACGTCGCGCTCGGCTCGCAGGTGGTGAAGAAGCGCTCCAGCACCGCGTCGCGCGCGGCCGGAAGCAGCGCGCGGAAGGCGGGCTCGAAGATCTCGCGCAGCGCGTCCGACGACACGCCGACCCAGCGATCCGCCGCGGAGAGTGACACCGCCAGATACTGGCCGCGCTCGAGCCCCGAGGCCTCCGTGCGGTCGAACAGCCACTCGAGCGGCGTGCCGACGCCGGCCGCGAACGCGTGCGGCAGGACGCGCCGGTCCCAGACCGCGTGCAGGTTCACGATCGGCGAGCTCCCCAGTTGGCCGAGCGCCGCGGGATCGAGGCCGGCCGCGTCGGGCAGCAGCTTCACGGCGTCCTCGTGCGGCGCGGCGAGCACGAGCGCGTCGCATGCGACGCGTTGGCCGGCCACCTGGAGGCCAGTCACCGCGCCGTTCGCGCCCACCTCGATGCGCTGCACGCGCGCGCGCTTGCGCACCACCGCGCCGAGCTTCTCGAGCGCCTGCTCGGCCGGCTCCGCGTGCACGCGGTCGAGCGGCAGCGCCGCGTAGCCCACGTCCGCCGCATCCGGCGCCTGCAGGAGGCCCGTCTGAAACACCTTCGCGGCGAGCGCGAGCGACGCCTCGGCTGCGGGCAGATTCACAGTCGGGCGCGTGACCAGATCCCAGAAGCGCGAGATGGCTCGCGGCGACTGACCGTGCGCCGCGAGCCACTCGCCGAAGGTCGAGCGGTCGAGGCTCGGATCGTCCAGGCGAAGCGACTTCAAGGCCTGCGCGGCGGGCACGAGCCGCAGGCGCTCGACGAGCGAGAGCGGCGCGTAGCGCGCGAGGCTCGGCGCGAGGTGAAGGGGGGCTGGCAGGCCGACGCGGCGCAGCCACGACGTCGCTCCGCCGGGCGTGAGCACCGGGATCGCGAGCCGCGGCTGGATCGTGGTGCGCTCGCGCGCGCCGATGCGCTCGAGGAAGGCGAGATACCCGGTGCAGCAGCGCAGAAAGACGTGCTGGCCGTTGTCGACCGAAAGCCCCTGCAGCTCCGTGGACCAGGTCGCGCCGCCGAGCCGCGGCCGCGCCTCGAACAGAGTGACCTCCGCGCCCGCGTCGCCGCAGGCAACGGCGGCAGCGAGGCCCGCGAGCCCGCCTCCGACGACGGCGACACGCAGCGCCGTCACAGCCATGCTCCCACCAGCCGGCGCGCGAGATCGCGGCGGCGCGGCCTGGTCTGCGTCGCGAGAACGTCGTACTCCGCGCGCTCGATCGCGTCGAGCGCCGCGCGCCCGCCCGCGATGAAGCCCGCGACCGCGAGCCGCGCGCGGCCGCCGAGCGTGCGAACGAGCGCGCTGCCCGAGTCGAGCAGACCGCGCGCGCGCGCCACCTCGAAGCGCACGACGGCGCGCAGCGCCGGCCCCGCGGTCGGGAGCGCAATCTCCGACTCACTCGCGCCGAAGCGCGCCAGGTCTTCCGCCGGCAGATATACCCGCCCCGCGGCAAAGTCCTCCGCCACGTCCTGGCAGTGCTCGGCGAGCTGCAGCGCGGTGCACACCTGGTCGGAGAGCGCGAAGCGCTCCGGCGTCGCCGCGCGGAACACGTGCAGCACGAGCCGCCCCACCGGGTTCGCCGAGTACTCGCAGTACTCCGCGAGCGCGCGCCAGGTCGCGTAGCGCGCGATGCGCTGGTCGCGCCGGTTCGCCTCGATCAGCGCCGCGAATGGCGCGCGCGGCAGCGCGAGCTCGCGCAACGTCGGCGCGAGCCGCTGCAGCAGCGGGTGCCGCGCGGCGCCGAGATAGGCGCGGTCCAGGTCCGCGTCGAGAAAGTCGAGCTGCGCGAGGCGGTCGCCCGGCGCGGAGTCACCCAGCTCGTCGGCCAGGCGCGCGAAGCCGTAGATCGCCATCAAGTGCGTGCGCTGCGCGCGCGAGAGCACGAACAGCGCGACCGGGAAGTTCTCGGTCTGCGCGCGCGCGACGAGCTGCGCCGCGTCGTGCTGGAGGGGGGCGGAGCTCATGCGCGCGCGGCTCGCTCGCGCGCGTGCGGGATCGCGAACAGCATGCGCTCGGCCAGCACGCGCAAGCTCTCGCGCCGGCCCTTGTCCTGCACCGGGCCCGGATCGATCACGCCGAACAGCAGGTTGCCCGCGAGCAGCGAGTTCAGCGTGATCGTCAGGAACTCCGCCTCCGCCGGGTCGCCGCAGAGCTCGCCGACGGCCTCGCGCAGATCGTTGGTGAACATCGCGTGGAGCTGGAGCAGCTCCCCGCGGAGTGACTCGCGCATCGTCGCCGACTCGAGCACCCAGCGCATCAGCGCCTGGATGGTCTCGCGGTTCGCGGTCACGAACTGCTCGTAGAGGTCGAAGAGCGAGAGCACGCGCTCGCGCGGCCCGAGTGATTCGAGGCTGCGCTCCACCTCGTGCCAGAACGGGATGAAGAAGCGCTTGCACGCCTCGCGGAACAGGCCTTCCTTGCTGCCGAAGTGCCAGAACACCGCCCCGCGGCTGATGTCCGCCTTCGCCGCGATCGCCGAGATGCTCGTGCCCTCGTAGCCGCGCGTCGCGAACAGCTCCATCGACGCCTGGATGATGCGCGCCTGGGTTTCGTCCTTGCGCGCCGCGCGTCCGCTCGGCGCGTGAATGCGCTCGACGTTCTGCGTCACTTTTCGCCTTCGATCCAGCGCGCGAGCTCGGGCCCGATCACGCGCGGCACGCGCCGCAGCGCGCGCGCATCGCGCGCGCCCGTGAGCAGCGCCACGACGCGAAGTCCCTCGATCAAACGTTCCCCTGCGGTCAGCACGCCCGCTTGCTCGCCCTCGGTGAATGCCCGGAAGAAGGGCAGCGCCAGCGAAACCGCATCCGCCCCGAGTGCGAGCGCCGCGGCCGCGTCGCCCGCGCCGCGAATCCCGCCCGACGCGATCACGCGCAAGCCGGCCCGCGAAGCGTACACCACGGCGGCGGCGGTCGGGATGCCCCACTCGCGCAGCTCTGCGCCCAGCGCCTTCTGGCGCGCCGAGCCGCGCAGCGACTCGACGGCCGTCCAGCTCGTGCCGCCCGCGCCGGAGACGTCGACCCACTCGAGCCCCGCGTCGCGCAGCCGCGCCAGAGTCCCGGGCGCGAAGCCGCAGCCGGTCTCTTTCACGATGACCGGCACGGGCAGGCGGTTCGCGAGCTCCGCGAGCGCCGCGAGACAGCCGCGGAAATCGCGATCGCCTTCGTCCTGCACCAGCTCCTGAGCGACGTTCAAGTGCACGCACAGCGCGTCGGCGCCGATCGCGCGCACCAGCGCGGCCACGGCGGCGGGACCGGACTCACGCGCCTGCACCGCGCCTAGATTCGCGAACAACAAGATGTCGGGCGCGACGTCGCGCACCCGGTAGCTGTCGGCCTGCTCCGGGTGGAGCAGCATCGCGCGCTGCGAGCCGACGCCCATCGCGACGCCGAGCTTCTGCGCGGCAGCGGCGAGCGCGCGGTTGAGCCGCCCGGCCTCGTCGGTGCCGCCGGTCATGCCCGAGATCACGAGCGGCGCGCGCAGCGTCTTGCCGAACAGCACCGTCTCCAGGTCGACCTCGTCGAGTGACAGATCGGGCAGCGCCTCGTGCATGAGGCGAACCTCGTCGAGCAAGGTCGCGCCGTGGTGCTCGACGTCTTCGGTCGCGCAGAGTGACAGGTGCGAGCTCTTGCGCTCGGCGATCTCGGTCACCCGCGCGCCCCCCGCAGCCACACCGACGCGGCGATCGCGAGCCGGCGCGCGTTCGAGAGCCGCACCGCGCGCTCGCGCTGGGGGAAGCGCTCGGCCTGCAGGCGATCGAGCAGCGTGCGATAGATCGCGCCCATCGCGTCCGCCGGCCGCAGCCGCGCGCGATCCTCGGCCGGCTGCAGCGACGCCGCCAAGTCGTAGAAGATGCGCGCGCGCTCGGCGTAGCAGGCGAGCAGCACGCGCAGCTCGTCGGGCACCGGATCCAGCGCCAGCGCTTCCTCGCAGACACCGAACCGTTTCAAGTCTTCGCGCGCGAGATAAACCCGGCCCGACGCCGCGTCCTCGCCGACGTCGCGCAACACGTTGGTGAGCTGCACGGCGACGCCCATCGCCTCGGCGTAGTCGAGCGTGCGCGGGTTCTGGTAGCCGAGCACGCGCACGATCAAGAGGCCGACCGTCGAGGCGACCCGGTAGCAGTACTGATACAGCTCGTCGAAGGTCTCGATCGGCAGCCGGCGCAGGTCGGACTCCACGCCGAGCAGCAGGTCCTCGAACGTCCGGCGCGGCAGGTCGAAGCGCGCGACGGCGTCGCCGAGGGCGATGCCGACCGGATGCACCGCCTTGTCCTCGTAGGCCCCGGCGAGCTCCTCGCGCCAGCGCTCGAGCAGGAGCGCCCGGTTGCCGCGGATCGCGGGGTCGTCGGCGATGTCGTCGGCCAGTCGGCAGAACGCATAGATCGCGTGCAGCGCGCGGCGCTTCGCCTTCGGGAACATCCAGAAGGCCGCGGCGAAGCTCGAGTGACTCGCCTCGGTCACGCCGCGGCAGTGCGCGTAGGCGCGCAGCACTTCGGCCGACGGCGCGCGCTCAAGTGACACGCGGACCCTCCTGCTCTTCGCCGGCGCGCGGGCGAGACAGCGGCGTCGGATGGAGCGAGCGCAGCCAGGTCAGCGTATCCGCGGCGACGGACTCCGGGTCGATCCCCGCGGCGCGGTACTGCGCGGTCACCTCGCCGTGATCCGTGAAGCGATCGGGCAGCGCGTGAATCCGCACGGCGGTGCGCGGCACCTCGCGCGCGATCAGCTCGAGCACCGCGCTGCCGAAGCCGCCGAAGCCGGCGTGGTCCTCGATCGTGACCACGTGACCCGTGCCGCGCGCGGTCGCGCAGATCAGCTCTGCATCGAGCGGCTTCACGTAGCGGGCGTCGATGACGGACGCGCGCACGCCGCGCTCGGCGAGCAGCTCGGCCGTGCGCTGCGCGACGCCGACCGTGCGCCCGATGCCGAGCAGCGCGACGTCGCCGCCGCGCCGCAGCACCTCGCCGCGGCCGATCGCCAGCGCCTTGGGCTCCGACAGGATCGAGACACCGGTCGCGGCGCCGCGCGGGAAGCGCAGCGCGAACGGCCGGCCCGACGCCACCGCCGCGGCCAACAGACCCTCGAGGTCGTTCTCGTCGCGCGGCGCGGACACGATCAAGTTCGGGATGATCCGCAGGTACGCGAAGTCGAGTACACCGTGATGTGTCGGTCCGTCGGCGCCGACCAGGCCGCCCCGGTCGAGCGCGAACGTCACGGGCAGCTTCTGCAGTGCGACGTCGTGCACGACCTGATCGAAGGC
>DATFUE010000123.1:0-3796 GCA_035261165.1 Myxococcota bacterium | reverse complement strand
TGTGGCCGATCACCACGCGCTTCTTCTCGGGCTCTTCCACGCCGCGCAGGTTGCGCAGGAACTTGTCGCCTTCATCGAGCGTGAGCAGCGGAATGCCCAGCTGCTCGCGGAAGCAGCGCTCCACCTCTTCGCGCTCGTTCGCGCGCAGGAGGCCGTTGTCGACGAAGATGCAGTGCAGCTGGTCGCCGATCGCGCGGTGCAAGAGCACCGCGACCACCGTCGAGTCGACGCCGCCGGAGACACCGCAGATCACGCGCGCGCGGCCGATGCGCTCGCGCAGCCGCACGAGCTCGCTGGCGATGAACTCATCCATGGTCCAGGTGCCGCGCAGGCCCGCGACCTTGGTCAGGAAGTTCTCGAGCAGCTTCGTGCCATGCTCGGTGTGGACCACCTCCGGGTGGAACTGCAGCCCGTAGGTCTTCCCGTCCGCCGAGCGCACCGCCGCGAAGGGACAGTTCTCGGAAGTCGCGATCGTCTCGAAGCCTTTGCCCAGCGCAGTGACTCGGTCGCCGTGACTCATCCAGACGGTGCTGCGCGGAGGCACGCCGTCGAAGAGCGCGTCGTCGCCGCCGGCGCGGTCGAGGTCGGCGCGGCCGAACTCGCGCGCCCCGGCGGCCTCGACCTTGCCGCCGAGCTCCTGCATCAAGAGCTGCATGCCGTAGCAGATGCCGAGCGTCGGCACGCCGAGGCGAAACACCTCGGGATTGGTCTGCGGCGCGTCGGCGGCGTAGACGCTCGCGGGCCCGCCCGAGAGCACGACGGCGCGCGGCGCGATCTCGCGCAGGCGCTCGGTCGTGACCCAGGGCGGCACGATCTCGCAGTAGACGTGCAGCTCGCGGATGCGGCGCGCGATCAGCTGCGTGTACTGTCCGCCGTAGTCGACGACGATCGCGCGTTCGGTCGCCGCCAACGCCCTACTTGCTCTCGAGCCAGTAGTTCGGCGGCTCTTCGGTGATGATCACGTCGTGCGGGTGTGACTCGCGCAGGCCCGCGGCGGTGATGCGCACGAACTGAGCCCGGTTGCGCAGCGCCTCGAGGTCCGGCGCGCCGATCAGCCCCATGCCGGAGCGCACGCCGCCCAGCAGCTGGTACAGGCTGTTCGAGAGCGGCCCGCGGTGCGGCACGCGGCCCTCGACGCCTTCGGGCACGAGCTTCGAGGACTGCCGCACCTCGTTCTGGAAGTAGCGATCGCGGAAGCCCTCGCGCATCGCCGAGAGCGAGCCCATCGCGCGGTACACCTTGTACGAGCGGCCCTGGTGCAGCACGACGTCCCCCGGGCTCTCGTCGGTGCCCGCGAACAGCGAGCCGATCATCACCGTGTCCGCGCCGCCGGCCAGCGCCTTCACGATGTCGCCCGAGTACTTGATCCCGCCGTCGCCGATCAGCGGCACGCCGTGGCGGCGACACACTTCCGAGGCGTCCATGATCGCCGTCAGCTGCGGCACACCGACGCCGGCCACGATCCGTGTGGTGCAGATCGAGCCCGGGCCCACGCCGCAGCGCACGGCCGAGACGTGCGCCTTGATCAGCGCCTCCGCCCCCTCGGCTGTCGCCACGTTTCCGCCGACGACCTCCACCGCGGGAAACGCCGCGTGCAGCTCCGAGATCGAGCGCAGCACCGCTTCCGCGTGACCGTGCGAGCTGTCGACGAGCAGCACGTCCGCGCCGGCGCGAATCATCGCATCGGCGCGCTCGATTGCGTCCTTGGTCACGCCGACGGCGGCGCCGACGCGCAGCCGGCCGAGCGCGTCCTTGTTCGAGTTGGGATACAGCGTCTGCTTCTCGATGTCCTTGATCGTGATGAGGCCGCGGAGATTGCCGAGATCGTCGACGACGAGCAGCTTCTCGATGCGGTTCTCGTGCAGCAGCTCCTTGGCCTTCTCCATCGAGACGCCGAGGCGCACGGTGATCAGGCCCTCGCTGGTCATCACCGTCGAGACCGCGGCCTCGCGGCTGCGCACGAAGCGCAGGTCGCGGTTGGTCACGATCCCCACGAGCTTCTCGCCGCGCACCACCGGCAGACCCGAGATGCGGTGCTCGTGCATGATGTCGAGCGCGTCCTGAATCGGCTGGTCGGGCTCGAGCGTGATCGGGTCGACGATCATGCCCGACTCGGAGCGCTTGACCTTCGCGACTTCCGCGGCCTGTGCCTCGATCGAGAGATTCTTGTGGATGAAGCCCAGCCCGCCCTCCTGCGCCATGCAGATGGCGGTGCGGTGCTCGGTAACCGTGTCCATCGGCGACGAGACGAGCGGCATGCTGAGCCGGATGCCCGGAGTCAGCTGCGCAGAGAGGTCGACCTCGGTCGGGTGCACCGACGAGGCACCGGGCAACAGAAGAACGTCGTCGAACGTCAGACCGTCGCGGATCAGGACGCCGGTCGTCGAGGCGTGACCGACGGTCGGCTCACCGGGCTCGCGCATCGCCGCCTCCCGAGCTGGTTGGCGGCGCACTTTAGGGGGAGCGGTCTAGGGTGTCAAGAAACGCTGCTGCTCGACGGAGAGCGTGAGTCGCCGATCACTCCGCGCACGAGCATCGAGAAGCTGCGCAGGATGGCCTCTTGGAGGCGCAGCGTGAGCGCAGGCAGATCCTCGCGCAGGCGCACATAGCTCTCGCGCGTGAGCGAGAGGAGCTTCACGGGCGTGGCGCCGGAGGCGTCACATTCGCGCCGGCCGACGCAGACCAGGCTCAGCGCGCCCAGCACCTCACCCGCGCCGAGCTCGGAGACGTTCTGGCCGTCGGCGCGGATCGAGATCGCGCCGTCGACGACGAAGTACAGCGCGTCGGTCTCCTCGCCGCTGCGGAACAGCACCGATCCCATGTCGAGCTCGCGCGCTTCGAGGCACGCCTCGAGCGCGCTGCGCTCTTCGCTGGTCATGTCGGACAGGAGCGGGAAACCGTCGAGCACTGAGGTCATGGCACGAGCCTCGCGAACACGCTGCGCAGCACCTCGAGCCGTTCCTGGCTCGAGGGCGGCGGCAGCACGAAAAAGGAGCCGCCCTCCAGGTGCGGAAGCGTTCCGCGCGCGGAGTCCGACAAGTTCAGGCCGGGAGCATCGGGCAGGAGCAGGTGCACCGAGCGCGGGCTGCGCGCGCGCAGCTTCGCCCAGATCGTCTCGGTCGCCTCGAGCGCGGCGCCGAACGGACCGGCGGGCAGGACGATCGCGCCGAGCATGCCGTGGGCCGCGACGTCCCAGAGCGGCTCGTAGTTCGGATCGGCGGGGGTCGAGATCAGGCGCAAGGTCATGTGCTCGCCGAGCGGCACGTGGCCCAGGGTGCCGAGCGCGCCGAGCTTGTCGGTGTCGCGCGCGAGCCGGCCGTCGATCACGAAGTTCGTCGTCTCGCGCAGCGCCGTCACGAACGCGCGCACCAGCGCGCGCTCGTGGCTCGCGACCACCACCTTCAGCACCGAGCCCGCCTTCGGTCGCTGACTCGCCGCCCACTCGCGCAGCCGGCGCACCTGGGGCACGGAGAAGATCGCGGCATCGCTCTGCGCGAAGCCGCCCTCGGGGGTGGTGCGCAGGTGTTCGAGGCCCAGGGCGTCGCGCGCGAACAAGTCGGAGAGCACGCGCAGCACCTGGTAGTCCGGATACGGGCAGTGATCGACGATCTCGCCGAGCTTCCGGTACGCGATGACGGCGTCGACGACTTCGCGGGTGAGTGGGTGACCGATCGCGGGGATCTCCTCGCGCGGCACGCGCAGCGCGAGGCGGAACTCCGGTCCCGGCATGTCGCGGCGCAGCTTGTCCCACTCGTCCTTCTGGCGCACGCCCTCCATGAGCAGCATGCGCAGCGGC
>DATFUE010000122.1:0-4529 GCA_035261165.1 Myxococcota bacterium | reverse complement strand
CCTCGGCTTCTGGACGAACATGCTCTTCTACACGCTGATCGGGGCGCATCACTTCATCTGGAGCCCGGTGCCGTGGTGGCTGCAGACGACGGCGATCCTGTTCAGCGTCGGGATGATGGTGCCCGTCTGGACCGGCTCGGGGAACCTGTTGCTCACGTTCCGGGGCTCGTGGAGCACGGTGCAGCGCAGCTATGCCCTTCCCTTTCTGGGCGCCGGGATCTCGTTCTACGCGCTCGTCTCGATGGAGGGAACGCTCGAGGCATTCCGCTCGGCGAACATCTACTGGCACTTCACGAACTTCACCGTGGGTCACTCGCACCTGGCCATGTACGGCTTCGTGAGTCTGGTGATCTGGGGCGCAACCTATGGCCTGCTGCCGCGGCTGACTGGCGCCGAGCCGCAACCGGTCGCGGTCGGCGTTCATTTCTGGCTCGCCGTCGTCGGCCTGGTGATCTACGTGGTGTCGATCACGATCGCCGGGATCCTGCAGGGCTTCTCCTGGGTCGCGGGTGAGTCGTTCATCGCATCAGTCGCTGCGGCCGAGCCGATGTGGCTCTGGCGCACGGTCGGCGGGCTGCTGATGGTGGTGAGTCACCTGGTGTTCGCGTGGAACCTGTGGACGATGCGCCCGCGCGCCGCGCTCGGCGCCGAGGCGTCGCCATGAGCTTCCACACGAACCACCGATTGCTGGTCGCATTCGCGTTCTTCGGCTACGCGATCCTCACCTATCTCATCGCCATCGGTCCCGCGCTGCAGGTGCAGAACACCTCGCCGCTGCCCGGCGCCCATGCGCGTTCGGCCGAAGAGGCGCTCGGGCGCGAGCGCTATCTCGCGGAGGGCTGCGGCTTCTGTCACACGCAGTTCGTTCGCGACCTGCCGATGGACCGCCCGTACGGACGAGCCTCGCTGGCCGAGGACTACGCGCTCGAGGACCCGCCGCTGCTCGGGACACAGCGCACGGGACCGGATCTGTCGAACGTGGGCGTGCGCCAGTCGAGCGACGCCTGGCACCTGCTGCACCTCTTCAATCCGCGCATCGTGGTGCCCCAGTCGGTGATGCCCGGCTATCCGTGGTACTTCGAGCTGAAGGACCAGGCGGCAGCGAACGATGTCACCGTCGCCGTACCGCCCGCGTTCCTGCCCGCGCCGGGGAAAGTCGTCGTCGCCAAGCCGGAGGCGCGCGCGCTGGTCGCCTACTTGAAATCGCTGCGCCAGCTGGATGTCTCACCATGAGCCGATTGGCCGACGTGATCGCTTCGGCGTGGTGCGAGCCCGGCACGGTCCAGGCGCCCGGCCCATTGCAATGGCTGCTCGTCGCTCTGGCGGGGGCCGTCCTCGCGTACGCGCTCTGGCAGGCGGTGCGGCACACGACGTGGCCGGGTGAGTCGGACGAGACACACATCAAGCGGCGCATCCTCGACGAGGAGCGGCCGCCTTGAGGATCGAGTATTTCGTCGACGACGAGCGCGAGCCCCGCGGCAGCTTCGACGCGCCGGGAACGTTCGAGATCGACACGACCACGCTCGCCGACGGGCCGCACACGCTGGTCGTGCGCGCGCAGCAGCCCGGCGGCGCGCCGGGGGTCGAGCGCATCCCGTTCATCGTGCGCAACGGGCCCGGCATCGCCATCTTCGGCATCCGCGAGAACGAGACCCTGCGCGGGCGCGTGCCGATCCTGGTGAACGCGTACGCGAGTCGCATCGGAGACGAGTTCGAGCCGGCGCGCGCCGAGACACCGTCGCCGATCCCGACCTGGGCATTCGTGCTCTCGCTCGTCGTCGCCGCCTGGGCGCTCTACTACGCCGCCGCCGAATACCGCGGGCACGCGAGCGCGCTCGCCGCCACCGCGCCGACGCAGACTCAGTCAGCGGCCGCCGCCGCGCCGGCGCAGGCCAAGGCCGCAGGCGACGCGCTCGGCGACCAGGTCTTCGGGAACTACTGCGCCGCGTGTCACCAGCTCGACGGCGCGGGCCTGCCGGGGGTATTCCCGCCGCTCCGCGGAGATCCGGTCGTGAACTCGCCGGACGCGAAGCAGCACATCGAGACGATTCTCGCCGGCCGCTCGGGGGTACCGGTCGGCGGCGTGACCTATGGCGCCGCGATGCCGCCGTTCGGCCCGTCGCTCACGGACGACGAAATCGCGGCCGTGGTGAATCACGAGCGTGCTTCTTGGGGCAACTCCGCTCCGCCGGTGACTCCCTCGTTCGTCGCCGGCGTTCGCTCCGCGCACTAGGTGCTCTCGAGGAGCGCTCGCACCGCAGCGAGGGTCACTCCCCGGATCGCGAGCGTCTTCTTGCGGCTGGCCTCGCCGCGAATCAGCTCGACGTCGCGCTTGGGCCGGCCGAGCGTCTTGGCGATGAACGCGACGAGCGCGTCGTTCGCCGCGCCGTCGACTGGGGGAGCGGCGAGCGAGACCTTGACCCTGCCGTCGTGCACGCCGGCGATCGCGGTCTTCGCGGCGCGCGGGACCACGTGCAGCTCGAGGAGCACCCGATCCCCCTGCGCGCTCACCGTCGGGCGCATCGGCGGATCGTCCGCTCGCGCCCGCGGGCCGTCAATCGACTTGGCGCGCGCGCGACACTCGTCGGCATTCCATCGACAGCGCGCCGCCGCGCGACCGAGTAGCCTGGTCGCATGAGCTTGCTCCGCGACCCGAAGCTGGAGGCCCTGCTGGACCGACTGCACGCGCGCAGCGCGGAGCAGAACGAGGCGCTCACGACCTACTTCACGACGCGCGCCCGCGAGGGCACGCTCGACTGGAACGGCTTCGACGACCGCACCCACCAGTTCATGAGCGACAAGCTGGTGGCGCTCGACCGCGAGAAGGCCGAGCTCTGCTACCAGCTCTGCCGCGCTCTGCGCGCGAAGCGGGTCGTCGAGGCCGGCACTTCGTTCGGTGTCTCCACCTTGTATCTCGCGGCGGCCGTGCGCGACAACGCGCGCGAGGACGGCGGGGCGGGAGTCGTGATCGGCACCGAGCACGAGCGCGAGAAGGCCGAGGCCGCGCGCGCGAACTTCGCCGAGGCCGGCCTCACCGAGTGGATCGACCTGCGCGAGGGCGACCTGCTCGAGACACTGAAGGCGGTCGGCGGGCCGGTCGACTTCATGCTGCTCGACATCTGGACCCCGATGGCCCGGCCGGCTCTCGAGCTCGTCTCGCCCGCGCTGCGCCCCGGCGCGATCGTGGTGGCCGACAACACGGCGCAGTTCCGCGACGCCTACGCCGACTACTTCGCGTTCGTGAACGACCCGAGGAACCGCCTGCGCACGCTCACCCTGCCGTTCGAGGGCGGCTTCGAGCTGAGCGTGCGCGCGTAGCTCGCGAGCGAGGCGTCTAGAGCCGGATGAACTGGCCGTCCGCGACGTACGTCAGCGGCGGCTTGCCGGTCGCCGCGCGGCGCTCCTCCACCCACGGCATGTCGCGCGGCACCTCGCGCCAGCGCGGCCGGGTCTGGAACTCCATCGGATATGCCAGGCGCGGCCGGTCCGTCGTGTTTGGCGCGGTGTAGTGCAAGGTCTCGTTGTGGTGGAACGTGGCGCCGCCGAGCGAGAGCGGGCACGCGACCGCGAGTGATTCGTCGATCGGCTCGCGGACCGTGAGCACGTTCGCCTCCGGCTTGTCCGCGTGGCGGTGCGGCAGGAGCCCGCGCTTGTGCGAGCCGGGGATGAACTGCATCGCGCCCATCTCGGCCGACACGTCGTGCAGCGGCAGCCAGACGCCGAGCGCCTGGTAGTCGAACTCGGGATCCCAGTACGCGTGGTCCTGGTGCCAGAGCGCTGCCCGCCCGCCCGGCGGCTTCTGGATCATGTGACCCCAGCTGGTGAGCTCCGCCTCCGGGATGCCGAGCAGCGCGGACGCATAGCGCTTCGCGTTGCGCCAGTGAGTCGTCGCGAGCAGCTCGCGAAACCGGAGCTCGGGGAAGAACGCTTGACTCAGCATCACCGGCTCCCCGGGGTCGCGTGTCCCCGAGCGATCCACCGGCGCGTCGCGCCGCGCGGCCTGCTCCGGCGAGAAGATGTACTCGAAGATTCCGCGCAGCCACGCGATCTCCGCGTCCGTCGTGATGCGCTCGACCACCAGGAAGCCGTTCTCGCGAAAGAACGCGACCTCCTCCGCTGCAGGCGCGACCGCGAAGTCCGACTGGGGCGGCGGGCCGAAGGGGTGCTCCGACATCGTCCACCAGCCTAAACGAGCGACTGGCATCCGGCAATGCATCCGAGCGAGAGACGCGAGTCGGGTCGTACGCCAAAAGGCGTATGGATCGCATTGAATGCGGGGCCGAGCGTCGGCGACGAATCGGAGCAGGAAGCCACTCGCGGCATCGGCCGCTTCGACCACAGGCTTCGAAACAAGCCAAAACAAGCGATAGGAGATCTCCGATGGCGAATCGACTCGGACTCGGGCACCGCGCTCTGCCGCTTCTCGCGCTGGCGGTCCTTCTAGCGCCGGTGAGCGCTTCGGCTGCTGGAAAGTTCTGCTCGGAGACTACGGCGGCCGCGTTCGGCGCCTGCCAGAACGCCGCGCGCGA
>DATFUE010000121.1:0-3951 GCA_035261165.1 Myxococcota bacterium | reverse complement strand
ACGTCGCGCTGCGCACCCGGCAACAGCTCCGCCGCCAGCTCGCGCAGCTCCGCGCGCACGCGACCCGCGGCCTCGCGCTCCGCGCGCGCGGCCGGGTCGGCGCCGCTCGGATCGCGCGCCTCGAGCCACAGGCGCAGCTCGCACTGCAGGCCCGCGCCATGGCGGAACGCATCCAGCACGAGCGGTTCGGGCATGCGCCGCCCGGCCTGGTTCAGGCGATCGCCCTGCTCTCGCGCAGGCGGCGGATCTCGTCCGCCTGGAAGCCGAAGCTCGCGAGCACTTCCTCGCCGTGCTCACCGGTGCGCGCGGGCGGCCGAGAGACTTCGGGCGCGGTGCGGCTGAAGCGCGGCGCTGGCGCGGGCTGAGTCACTCCGGCGACGTCGATGAACGTCTTGCGCGCGACGTTGTGCGGGTGCGACGGCGCCTCGCTCAGCGCGAGAACGGGCGCGAAGCACACGTCGCTGCCCTCCATGATCTGGCACCACTCCGCGCGCGTCTTGCGCTTGAACACCGCGGCGAGGCGCCGCTTCATGTCGGGCCAGTTCGCGCGGTCGAGCTGCGGATACTCCTTCACCTCGAGGCCCGCGAGCTTCACGAGCTCCGCGTAGAACTGCGGCTCGATCGAGCCAAGCGAGATGAATTTCCCGTCGCTGCACTCGTACACCTCGTAGAAGTGCGCGCCGGTGTCGAGCAGGTTCGTGCCGCGTGTCTCGCTCCACATGCCCACGTGCTTCATGCCCCAGAACATCGACATGAGCAGCGCCGCGCCGTCGACCATCGCGGCGTCGACCACCTGTCCCTTGCCCGAGCGCTTCTGCTCCAGCAGCGCGGCCAGCACGCCGAACGCGAGCAGCATGCCGCCGCCGCCGAAGTCACCGACGAGGTTGAGCGGCGGAAGCGGCGGCTCGCCCGCGCGGCCGATGCCCTCGAGCGCTCCCGCCAGCGCGATGTAGTTGATGTCGTGACCCGCGGCCTGCGCGAGCGGACCGTCCTGGCCCCAGCCCGTCATGCGCCCGTACACGAGCTTCGGGTTGCGCGCGAGACACACGTCGGGGCCAAGGCCGAGCCGCTCCATCACCCCGGGACGGAAGCCCTCGATCAGCGCGTCCGCGCCCGCCACGAGCCGGAGCACGGCTTCGATCGCCTCGGGCTGCTTCAGATCGACGCCGAGACTGCGGCGCCCGCGCAGCAGCGGGTCCGCCGGCGCCCCCCCGCGGCCGGCAGCCGCGGGCCGCTGTTGGGCGGAGCTCGACGCGCGGTCGATGCGCACGACGTCGGCGCCCATGTCGGCGAGCAACATCGCGCAGAACGGACCCGGCCCGATCCCCGCGAACTCCAGCACGCGAATTCCCTGTAGAGGTCCCATCGCGCGCAGCGTATCACTCCCTTATCCTCCGCCGCCTCAAGGGCGCGGCGGCGCTCGGCGATAAGCTCTCGGCGGGGGTTCTTCTTGAGCGGATTCGGGCAGCGGACGGGGTCAGTTGCGTTCGCGCTCTGCGTCGCGCTCGCGTCGCCCGCCCCGGCGCAACGCGCGGAGCCGTTTCCAGAGCCGGCCGCACTCGCGCCGGCCGTCGGCTTCTGGGTGCGCGTGTACACCGAGGCGACGACGGACGGCGGCTTCCTGCACGACGCGCGCCTGCTCGACGTCGTGTACGAGCACCTGCGCTTCGAGGGCGAGACCAACCGGCGCACGCGCGAGCGGATCGTCGACCGGCACAAGGCCGAGTGGCGCGAGGTGCTCGAGCATCTGGCGGACGGCGGCGCGCCGCGCGACGAGCACGAGCAGCAGATCGTCCGGCTGTTCGGCTCCGCGCTCGGACGCGATCCCCGGCCCAGTGACTACCGCGAGGCGAAGTCGGAGATCCGCTTCCAGCTCGGACAGCGCGACAAGTTCCGCGAGGGCCTGGTCCGCTCGGGCGCGTACGAGGACGAGATGCGCGACGTGTTTCGCGCCCTCGGCATGCCCGACGATCTGGCGCTCCTGCCGCACGTCGAGTCGTCGTTCAACGTCCGCGCGTACTCGAAGTACGGCGCCGCGGGTGTCTGGCAGTTCATGCGCGGCACCGGGCGGCGCTTCATGAAGGTCGACTACGTCGTCGACGAGAGACTCGACCCGATCACGGCCACGCGCGCGGCCGCGCGCCTGCTGCGCGAGAACCACGCGATCCTCGGCAGCTGGCCGCTGGCCCTGACCGCGTACAACCACGGCGCGGGCGGCATGGCGCGCGCCGTGCGGAACCTCGGCACCGATCGCATCGACGAGATCGTGCTGCGTTACGACAGCCGCAGCTTCGGCTTCGCGTCGCGCAACTTCTACGCGCAGTTTCTCGCCGCGCGCAAAGTGCTGCAGTCGTACGAGTCGTACTTCGGCCCGGTGCGCCGCGACCAGCCGCACCGCGTCGACGTGGTCGCCCTGCCCTTCTACGCCGACGTCACGGACCTGCAGGAGAAGCTCGGCGTCTCGGCGCAGCAGATCGCCGATCTGAATCCGGCCCTGCGCCCGCCCGTATTCCGCTCGGGCAAGCGCGTGCCACGCGGCTACGCGCTGCGCCTGCCCGCGGGCACGGTGACCGGCGACGCGTCCGCGTGGCTCGCGGCGGTGCCCGCGGAGATGCGCCACCCCGAGCAGCACGAGAGCCGCTACTACACCGTTCGGCGTGGGGACACGCTCTCCGCGATCGCCTCGCAGCACCGCACGGGCGTGCCGACCTTGGTGGCCCAGAACGATCTCGGCCCGCGCCAGCGGATCTATCCGGGTCAGGTGTTGCAGCTCCCCGAGCGCGGCGCGAGTGCGCCCAAGCGCGTCGAGCCGCCGGTCGAGATGGTGCGCACGGCGCAGGCGGAGACGGTCGCGCCGGCGGCGGAGATGGATGCCAAGCCCGAGCCCGCGAGCCCGGTCACTCCACCGGCGAGCGAGCTAGCGATCGCGTCGCCGAAGTCACTCGAGGCCGCGCCGCTGGAGCCGGAGGGCGGCGCGCCGCCGGTCGAACCCGAATCGGAGCCGATCGCCGCGCTCGAGATTCCGGGATCGCCGCCGACTTCCGTCGCGGCCGAGACCGAGGCCGAGCCCGATACGGAGGCCGACAGCGGCGTCGAGAGCGATGCACCGTTCTCCTCCGAGGACCTCGCGGCGCCCGAGCCGGTGCTGCCGCCAACGGCGCCCATGGCGTCCAAGCCGCTACAGCTCGCCCTCGCCGAGCCGGCGGTCACGCACGCCGAGGAAGTCACCGCGGCCGGCGCGCCCGCCGGCTCACCGTTCCAGCGCGTCGACCGCGAGCGGGTGATCGTCGACGACGACGAGACACTCGGTCACTTCGCCGATTGGCTCGAGGTCTCGCCGCAGCGGCTGCGCAACCTGAACCGCTTGAAGCCGCGCCAGGCGATCCACGTCGGCCAGACCCTGCGCCTCGACTTCACCAAGGTGCCCTCGGAGAAGTTCCTCGAGCGACGCCTCGAGTATCACAAGGCGATCGAGGAGGACTTCTTCGGCGCCTTCCGGGTGACCGGCACCGTCGAGCACAGCTTGCGCTCGGGGGATACGCTGTGGGTGCTCTCGCACAAGCTCTACGGCGTGCCCACATGGCTGATTCACCGCTACAATCCAGACATCGACTTCGCGAAGCTTGTCCCGGGCGTGAAGCTGCAGATCCCGGTAGTGGAGAAGCTCTAGTCCGATTTACTTCGCTCGCCTTCGGCTCGCTGCGCGCGCCCTCCCGATGATCGCGTGGGCACCCTACCCACGCTCCGCCGCTTGCGGGCCTCGCTCGGGACGGCCCTCGCTCGGCCGTCGCGTTGTTCAGCAGCGGGGTCGGGAAGACGCGGAGTGACCAAGCTCAGTCACTCACTCACTCACCCAAGGTGCGGCAGCCCGGCGGGGGCCGGAGCCGGCTGAGGGGGGTCCCGTACTCGGGGGGACCCCCGAAGCGGCGACGGACGCCGCCGGGCGGCGCC
>DATFUE010000120.1:0-8352 GCA_035261165.1 Myxococcota bacterium | reverse complement strand
ACGAGCACGAGAGACGCCGCTTGCGAATGAGTCGAGAGAGCGATGATCAGGAGCGCGAGAAGGACAGGCATAGAAGCCTCCTTGGCCTCGCTAGGGTACACAAGTCAGCGTCATCGCTGACGAGGGTCACTCGCGCGAAATCGATGCGAAGGTCTAGATGCACCGAGGGGCGAACGAAGTGACGGAAGCCACGTCGGAGTCGAGGGGTGGGCCTTGGGGACGGTTTGGAGACAGTCCGGTGCGCGACTCGGGGGCGGGCGCATCCGGGCAGGGCCCGTGTACCTTCACGTGCCGTGAGCAATCAAGAAACCCCCTCCGACGCCGACCTGCGGAAGCTCGACGCGCTGTGGCGCGCGGCGAACTATCTCTCCGTCGGCCAGATCTATCTGCTCGCCAACCCACTGCTCCGCGAGCCGCTCGAGCGCGCGCACATCAAGCCCCGGCTGCTCGGTCACTGGGGCACGACGCCCGGACTGAACTTCATCTACGCGCACCTGAACCGGGTGATCCGCGAGCACGACCTCGACATGATCTACGTGATCGGGCCCGGGCACGGCGGTCCGGGCCTGGTCGCGCATGCCTACCTCGAGGGCACGTACAGCGAGGTCTACCCGCACATCGGGCCGGACGAGGAGGGAATGCGGAAGCTGTTCAAGCAGTTCAGCTTCCCGGGCGGCATCCCGAGTCACGTTGCGCCGGAGACTCCCGGGTCGATTCACGAGGGCGGCGAGCTCGGCTACTCGCTGTCTCACGCGTACGGCGCGGCCTTCGACAACCCCGGCCTGATCGTCGCGTGCGTGGTGGGCGACGGCGAGGCCGAGACCGGCCCGCTCGCGACCGGCTGGCACGGGAACAAGTTCCTGAACCCGGCGCGCGACGGCTGCGTCCTGCCGATCCTCCACTTGAACGGCTACAAGATCGCGAACCCCGCGTTTCTCGCGCGCATCCCCGAGAGCGAGCTGCAGAAGCTCCTCGAGGGCTACGGCTACGCGCCGTACTTCGTCTCGGGTCACGAGCCCGGGTCGGTGCACCCCGCGATGGCCGCGACGCTCGAGCGGGCGCTCGCCGACATCCGCCGCATCCAGGCCGATGCGCGCGAGCGCGGCGTCACGACGCGGCCGACCTGGCCGATGATCGTTCTGCGCACGCCGAAGGGCTGGACGTGCCCGCGCGAGATCGACGGCAAGCTGTGCGAGGGTTATTGGCGCAGTCACCAGGTCCCGATGAGTGACATGGACAAGCCCGAGCACGTCGCGGTGCTCGAGGGCTGGATGCGGAGCTACCGCCCGGAGGAGCTCTTCGACGCGAACGGGCGGCTCGTGCCCGAGCTCGCGGCGCTCGCGCCGAAGGGCACGCGCCGCATGAGCGCGAACCCGCACGCGAACGGCGGACTGCTCCTGAAGGAGCTGCGGCTGCCCGACTTCCGCGACTACGCGGTCGAGGTGCGCCAGCCCGGCGCGGCGGACGTCGAGGCGACGCGAATCCAGGGCCGATACTTGCGCGACGTGATGAAGGGCAATCTCGAGCAGCGGAACTTCCGCGTGTTCAGCCCCGACGAGAACAATTCGAACCGCTGGCAGGACATCCTCGAAGTCACAAACCGCTGCTTCGTCGCGGAGACACTCCCGGAAGACGATCACCTCTCGCCCGACGGGCGCGTCATGGAGGTGCTCTCCGAGCACCAGTGCCAGGGCTGGCTCGAGGGCTACCTGCTGACCGGCCGGCACGGGTTCTTCAGCTGCTACGAGGCGTTCATCCACATCATCGACTCGATGCTGAACCAGCACGCGAAGTGGCTGAAGGTGTCGAAGCAGATTCCCTGGCGGCGCCCGATCGCGTCGCTGAACTACCTGCTCAGCTCCCACGTCTGGCGGCAGGATCACAACGGCTTCAGTCACCAGGATCCCGGCTTCATCGACCACGTCGTCAACAAGAAGGCCGAGGTGATTCGCGTGTATCTCCCCCCGGACGCGAATACGCTCTTGTCGGTGACCGATCACTGTCTGCGCAGCCGCGACTACGTGAACGTCGTCGTCGCCGGGAAACAGCCCGCGCCCCAGTGGCTGCCCATGGACCAGGCGATCGAGCACTGCCGCGCCGGGATCGGCGTCTTCCCCTGGGCGAGCAACGACGCGGGCGGCGAGCCCGACGTGGTGATGGCCTGCTGCGGGGACGTGCCGACGCTCGAGACACTCGCTGCGGTGCAGCTCCTGCGGACTCACTTGCCCGGGCTGAAGCTGCGCGTCGTGAACGTCGTGGACCTGATGCGCCTGCAGCCGGCCGAGGAGCATCCGCACGGGCTGTCGAGCCGGGAGTTCGACGCCTTGTTCACCGCGGACAAGCCCATCATCTTCGCTTTCCACGGCTACCCGACCTTGATTCACCGTCTGACGTACCGGCGCACGAATCACGGCAATCTGCACGTCCGCGGCTTCAAGGAGGAGGGGACGACCACGACGCCGTTCGACATGGTGGTGTTGAACGATCTCGATCGCTTCCACCTCGTTCTGGACGTGATCAAGCGCCTGCCGCAGCTCGGTGCGGGCGCCGCCGATCTCGAGCAGGCGATGCGCGCCAAGCTGATCGAGCACAAGCGCTACGTCGAGCAGCACGGTGAGGACATGCCGGCGGTCCGCGACTGGCGCTGGGACGACTCCGGGGCCGCCAGGGTTCGGGGCAGCTCGACCGAGGCGGACAACGTCTGAAGTGCGGGTGCTCCTGCTCAACGCCGGATCGAGCAGCCTGAAGGGCGCCGTCATGGAGGCTGCAGGCGCGCCGGTGCTGGCGCAGGCGGCGGCCGATTGGGCGGGGCCGGTCACTCGCTACCGCGTCTCGGCGCCCGCGAATCCCGCGACCTGGCGCGAGGTCGCCTGGCGGAGTCACTCGGAGGCGGCGCGCCGGATGCTCGCCGACCTGCCACTCGAGTCGCTCGCCGCGGTCGGGCACCGCATCGTGCACGGCGGCGAATTCACGTCGTCCGTGCGGATCACGCCGGCGGTGCGCGCGCGCATCGCGGAGCTCGCGGCCGTCGCGCCGCTGCACAACCCTCCGGGGCTCGAGACCTTGGCGGCGGCGGAGGCCGCGCTTCCGGACCTGCCGCAGGTGGCCGTCTTCGACACCGCGTTCCACGCGACCCTGCCCGCCGAAGCGCGCACCTATCCGATCCCCGCGGCCTGGACGCGCGACTGGGGGCTGCGCCGCTACGGCTTTCACGGACTGAGTCACGACTACTGCGCGCGCCGCGCCGCCGAGCTGCTCGGGCGCGCGGCGGAGGGGCTCCGGCTCGTCATCTGTCACTTGGGCCACGGCTGCTCGGCTGCGGCGGTGCGGGGCGGCAAGAGCCTCGACACGACGATGGGCTTCTCGCCGCTCGACGGCCTGATGATGGCGACGCGCAGCGGCTCGGTGGATCCCGGCCTGCTGCTGCACGCCCAGCGCCGGCTCGGTCTCAGCGCGGAGCAAGTCGAGACGGCGCTGGAGCGAGACTCGGGGCTGCTCGGTGTCTCCGGTATCTCGGCCGACATGCGCGAGGTGCAAGCCGCCGCGCGCGGCGGCGACGCGCGCGCGCGCTTGGCGCTGGACGTTTACGCGCACCGCGTGCGGCAGGCGATCGGCGCGCTGGCGGTGACGCTCGGCGGCGTCGATGCGCTCGTCTTCACCGCGGGCGTCGGCGAGAACTCGAGCGAGGTACGGGCGGCGAGCTGCCGCGGGCTCGAGTGTCTGGGCCTCGAGCTCGATCCCGAAGCCAACGCGGGTGCGCGGCCGGATGCCGACGTGGCCCGGCGCGACTCCCCTGGACGCATCCTGGTCGTCGCCACACGCGAGGAGGAGACCATGCTGCGCGAAGTGACTCGCGTGCTTCAGCCGTAGCCGGCGCTCTTCTCGAGCTCCGACACGATCTCGGGCGAGAAGCCGAGCTCGCCGACCAGCGCCCGGCGCACCTCGGGCGGCGAGAGCTCGCGGCTCGTGACTCCGGCGGCGGTCTTCACGTGGCGGGTTCGGCCGGTGAAGGAGACGAGCCGGCCGGCGAAGTTCTTGCGCGCGTAGAGCGCCGTGTTGAACACCGAGTAGCCGCGCGAGATCTCGTAGCGCTCCAGGTAGAACGCCTCGTCCACGGGATCCTGCATCAGGCGACACGGCAGTGTGTCGCTGTTCTGCGCCATGCCCCAGTGAATGCGGAAGCTCTCGCCGGCGGGCTCGACCCGGATCGGGTGGATGGGGTCGTCGATGGTTCGCACCACGCCGCGCTCGAGCGGGATCGGCACGTCGTTCTCGATCGAGGAGTCGACGATCCACTCCCTCCCGTCGAGCCGCACGACAAGGCTCCCGTGGTTGTGGTCGTTGCGGTCGAACATCGACCCCGAGATGCGCCGCACGTCGAAACCGCAGGCCGAGACCAGCGCGTGCAGGCCGTTGCTCGACGGCCAGCAAGTCCCGCCGGTGCCGTGCTCGAGCCATGCGGTGAGAAAGTCGCCCGGCAGGCCGCCGGGCAGCGGGTCGCTCCCGCCGTTCGCGAGCGCGATGCGCTTGCGCAGGTTGTCGAACGGCACGTGCCGGCACCAAGCGAGGTAGAGCGCCTCGAGCCCGGCGCGGTCGGGCCTCGGAGGCGACGAGAACCCGAGCCGCGCGAACACGCGCGCGAGCAGGGCGGGCGGGGGCGCGCTCACGCCCGCGCTCCGAACGTGTCGAGCTTCAGTCTCTCCGCCTTGGCGTACGTGAGCTTCTCGACGATCCGTCCGTCCCGCACCCGAACGATGTCGAGCCCGCGCCAGCCGCGCGTCTTCCCATCGCGTTCGAGCGTGCACAGCCAGCGGATCAGCGCCTTGCCCGAATCGGGGTCCACGAACAGATCCTCGGTCACGAAGCGCATGCGCCCGAATGCGCCGCGGAACTGTGGCGCGAAGGCCGCGCGGATGTCCGACTTGCCGCGGCTCTGCTTGCCGTCGAATTCGTCGTAGACGGCGTCATCGGCGAAGAACGCCATCACCGCGTCGAGGTCCTCGCGGTTGAACGCGTCCGTGAAGCGCACGACCAGATCCTCGAGCTCCGCGCGAGTCACCAGCGGGCTCCCGGATGAGCGCGCGCCACGCATTGCATCTCGCTGAGCAGATGGTCGAGATGCTCGGAGTGTTTGCCGCGCCGGCCGCCGTCGCTGGCGTTGGGCGCGTCGGGCGGGCGGCGCAGATTCGCGGCCGCGATCAGTGCCGCGACGTCGCGCTCGAACTCCACGCGCACCGCAGCCAGATCCGGGCCGACCCCGGACGCGCACAGCGCGGCGTCGAGCGCATCGGGAGTCACGAGCTCCGCGGCGTGCGGCCATAGCTCGTCGAGCCCGGCCTGCAGGCGGGCGTGGGCCTCGTCGGTGCCGAGCCCCAGGCGCAGCCACCAGTCGCGCGCGTGGCGCACGTGGTAGCGGACCTCGTTCGCGGCTTTCCTCGCGATCGCAGCGAGTCGCTCGTGCGTCGAGTCCGCGAGCTGCGCGAGCACGTGCGCGCCGGCCGCGTCGAAGAGCACCTGGCGCGCGATCGTCTGCGCGAAGTCGCCGTTCGGCTGCTCGACGAGCAGGCAGTTGCGGAACTGCGTCGGGTCGCGGAGGAAGGCGAGCGCGTCGGCGTCTCGGCCCTCGCCCTCGATCTCGCCGGCAAGCTCGAGGAACTGACTCGCCTGGCCGATGCAGTCCAGCGCCACATTCGCGAGCGCGATGTCTTCTTCGACGATCGGCGCGTGACCGCACCACTCCGAGAGCCGGTGACCCAGCACGAGCCGATCATCGCCGAGCCGGAGCAGAAGCTCGAACAGCTCGGCGCTCACTCCTTCGCCCCCCGGTAGAAGCGCGGCTGGCGGTACAGCTTGTCGGGTCCCGGCCCGAGCAGGAACGGCGAGTCTTCCGGGGTCGTTGCGGAGATGTGTCGTGCCTCCACGACCCAGAGACTCGTCACCGGGCCACGGCGCGCGTAGGTGTCGCGCGCGTTCTGCAGCGCGAGCTCCGCATCCGGGGCGTGCACGCTGCCCGCGTGCTCGTGCGGGGCTCCGCCCTTCTCCTGCACGAACACCTCCCAGAGCGGCCATTGGGTGTCCGCGGGCTTCGCGCTCACGCGTGACGCTTTTTTGCGTACGCTTCGGCGGCCTCGCGCACCCATCGCCCCTCCTCGTGTGCCTCGTTCCGCGCGCGCAGCCGGTCGCGGTTGCAGATCCCGCCGCCGCGCACCACGCGCCAGAACTCGTCCCAGTCGATCGGCCCGGTTCGCCAGTGACCGGAGGCTTCGTCGAAGCGCAGCTCGCGATCCGGGAGCGCGAGCGGCAGCGCCTGCGCCTGCGGCACCGCGAGGTCTACGAACCACTGCCGCAGCTCGTCGTTCGACTTCTGTTTCACGCCCCAGGCGAGCAACACATCGTTGTGTAGTGACGCCTCGTCCGGCGGGCCGAACATCATCAGGGTCGGCCACCACCAGCGGTCGAGCGCGTCCTGCGCCAGCGCCCGCTGCGCGGGAGTTCCCTGCGCCAGCACGCGCATGATCTCGTAGCCCTGCCGCTCGTGGAAGCGCTCCTCCTTGCAGATGCGCACCATCGCGCGCGCGTACGGCCCGTACGAGCACTTCGTCAGCATCGTCTGGTTGAGGATCGCGGCGCCGTCCACGAGCCAGCCGATCGCGCCGATGTCGGCCCAGGTCAAGGTCGGGTAGTTGAAGATGCTCGAGTATTTCGCGGCGCCGCTCAGCAGGCCGCCGACGAGGTCCTCGCGCGAGACGCCGAGTGTCTCGGCCGCCGCGTAGAGATACAGCCCGTGACCCGCCTCGTCCTGCACCTTCGCGAGCAGGCCGAGCTTGCGCCGCAGACTCGGCGCCCGCGTGATCCAGTTGCCCTCGGGGAGCTGTCCGACGATTTCGGAGTGCGCGTGCTGCGACATCATGCGCACGAGCTGGCTGCGATAGGACTCGGGCATCCAGTCCTTGGGCTCGATCTTCTCGCCCGCGTCGATGCGCGCCTGGAATCGGCGCTCGCGCTCCGCGTCGTTCACGGGGGCAGAGTATCATTCCGGGCATGGCTCACGAGTTCATCAAGACCGAGGTCCGCGAAGCCGTCGCCGTCGTCACGCTCGACCGCCCGGCCGTCCTCAACAGCTTCCACCGCGCGATGGCGCGCGAGCTGCAAAGCGTGCTGGACGAGCTGGCGGCTCGCGCCGAGGTGCGCGCGCTCGTGCTCACGGGCGCCGGCCGTGGGTTCTGCGCGGGCCAGGACCTGGCCGAAGTCGTGCCGCCCGACGGCTCGCGCGGGCCCGAGGTCAGCGAGGTCGTCGCGGAGAGTTACAACCCGCTCGTGCGCCGCATCGCCGCGCTCGAGAAGCCGATCGTGTGCGCCGTGAACGGCGTCGCGGCGGGCGCGGGCGCGAACCTGGCGCTCGCCTGCGACTTCGTGCTCGCCGCGAAGACGGCGTCGTTCATCCAGTCGTTCGTGAACATCGGCCTCGTGCCCGACAGCGGCGGCACGTTCTTTCTGCCGCGCCTCGTGGGACTCGCGCGCGCGAAGGCGCTCGCGCTGCTCGGCGAGCGACTCAGCGCCGAGCAGGCCCTCGCGTACGGCTTGATCTACGCCGTACACGAACCGGGCGCGCTCATGGCCGAGAGCGAGGCGCTCGCCGCGCGGCTCGCGCAGATGCCGACCCTGGCGCTCGGCCTCACCAAGCGCGCGCTGCACGCCTCGCTCGACTCCGATCTCGAGCGCCAGCTCGAGCTCGAGCGCGCGCTGCAGGGCATCGCCGCGAAGTCACACGACTACGACGAGGGCGTGAAGGCGTTCCAGGAGAAGCGCAAGCCGCGTTTCCTCGGGCGCTGAGGAGCGAGCGCGGGTGACGAAATCGAGTGGAGTGCTCGTGGCCTGCCTTCTCTCCATGAGTCACTCGGCGTGGGGTCAAGCCGTCGGCGCCGTCGCTCCACCGGGGCCGGTCTCGGGAACGCGACTCAGTGCGGAGTACGTTCGCTCGGTCGCTCGCATGGCTTACTTCTGGGCCTGGCCGATGATCAACATGCACAACCGCGCCGCGGCGTCCGGCAAGCTGCCCGAGCCGGGACTGTTGGGGGGCATCGTGCCGGGGGCGCCGCCGAATCGGCTCGCGATGCTGACGGACTACATGGTTCCGGAAGAGCGCGTGGCCGCCTGCCCCAACCAGGATGTCGTCTACGGATCGTCCATCGTCGCGCTCGATCGGGAGCCGGTCGTGGTCCAGGTGCCCGACTTCGGGCAGCGCTTCTGGGTGTACCAAGTGGTCGACCAGCGCACCGACAGCTTCGCGGAGCTCGGCAAGATGTACGGGACGAAGCCTGGCCTCTACCTGCTCGTCGGCCCGGATTGGAA
>DATFUE010000119.1:0-3678 GCA_035261165.1 Myxococcota bacterium | reverse complement strand
CCGGCGGCCAGGTCGAGGCGATCGTCACCGACAGCTTCGAGATCGCGCACTTCCGCCGGCCGGGCGACACATCTCTGTGTGCGGCGGAGAGCTTCCGCAAGGTCTACTGGGTCGCGCCGGCGCGCGCGGAGGAGCTCGGGCCCGCGCTCGACGCGTTCCTGCGCGCGTGCGAGCCGCAGCTGCGCGCGCTCCGCGCGAAGTGGTTCGGCGCCGCGCAGCCGCGCGATCCGGCCGACGACGTGGTCGATCTGGTCGCGCGCCGGCTCGAGCTGATGGAGTGGGTCGGCGCGTGGAAGCGCGCGCACCAGAAACCGATCGAGGATCTCGCGCAGGAAGCGCGCGTGCTCGACGCGGTCGCGAAGCGCGCGGCGGAGCTGGGCCTGGAGCCCGAGGGCGTGCGGCGCCTGTTCGAGCTGGAGATCGCGCTCGCCAAGCGCATACAGGGGAAGACCGGGAAGACCGCGGCCGCACTCGACCTCGACACAGAGCTGCGACCCGCGCTCGCGCGTCTCTCGGATCGACAGCTGGATGCGCTCGCGCGCGCGGCGCCGATCGCCCCCGCGTCCTTCGACTCCGGCGTGCTCGCACCGCTCGCGCCGATCCTGTCGGGTGAGGAGATCGCGCAGCTCGAGACCGCGCTCGCCGGGGTCTCGCGGGCGAGATGAGTCTATTGCCGATTCGCGGGGGCAGGCACAAAATCAGGGCCGGGGAGTGAGGAGGAGGGCCGACATGGGCCTAGTGGCAGAGCTCCTCGCGAGGCGCCCGCCCGTCGTGCACATCGTGAGTCCCGAGCAGACCGTGCTCGACGCGGTGTCGCTCATGGCCATCCGCCGCGTCGGCGCGATTCCCGTGGTCGAGGACGGCCGCCTGGTCGGCATCTTCAGCGAGCGTGACCTCGTGCGCCGCGTGGTCGCTCCCGGGCGCTCGCTCGAGAAGACGCGCGTCGCGGAAGTGATGACCGCCGACCCGGTCACCGCCGCGCCGGGCGACGAGCGCGCCCTCGCGGTGCTCAAGATGGAGAACGTCGGCTGCCGCCATCTTCCGGTCGTGCAGCACGGCGCGCTCGTCGACATGCTCTCGATCCGCGACCTGCTCTTCACCGAGCTCGAGGAGCGCGCCGAGGCGGTCGAGTCGCTGCGCCGCTACATCGGCGGGAGCTACTGAGCCCCAAGCCCGCAGCCAGCGGGCGCTCATGAGACCCGCAGCCAGCGGGCGCCCATAAGACCTGCAGCCAGCGGGCGCTCATGAGGCCCGCTATCGTGAGCCACCCCATGCGGCTCGCGCTGGCGCAGATCAACACCACGATCGGGGACTTCGCGGGGAACCTCCGCAAGATCCACGCGGCGGTGGAGCGCGCGCGCGCCGAGCGCGCGGACGTGGTGATCCTGCCGGAGCTCGCGGTCTGCGGCTATCCGCCGGGGGATCTACTCGAGCGGCCGTCGTTCCTGCGCGATCAGACGCGCGCGCTCGAGGAGCTGGTGCCCGCGTCGCGCGACGTCGCGATCCTCACCGGCGCGGTGTTGCCCGCGCCGCAGGGCGCGCCGAAGCACCTGTCGAACGCGGCCGTGCTGCTCGACCGCGGCGAGATCGCGCACGTGCAGGCGAAGACGCTCCTGCCGACTTACGACGTGTTCGACGAGGCACGCTACTTCCAGCCCGCCGCCGAGCGGCGCGTGATCGAGTTCCGCGGCCGGCGCGTGGGCATCGCGATCTGCGAGGACGTCTGGAGCGGGAAGTTCTGGGGCGCGCGCCGGCCGTACCCGGTCGATCCTGTCGAGGAGCTGGTCGCGCACGGCGCCGAGGTGATCTGGACGATCTCCGCGTCGCCCTGGAACTCGGCCAAGATGGCGCTGCGCGAGGCCATGCTGCGCGACGCCGCGCGCCAGCACCACGTGCCGCTGGTGTTCGTGAATCTCGTCGGCGGAAACGACGAGCTGATCTTCGACGGCACGAGCTTCGTGGTCGACCGCGACGCGCGCGTGGTCGCCCGGCTCGCGCGCTTCGCGGAGGACTTCGCGCTCGTCGATCCGTTCGCCGCGGGCCGCCCCGAGGCGCCGGCGCTCGAGCCCGACCCGGAGCTCCTCGAGCGCGCGCTCGTGCTCGGCATCCGCGACTATCTCGGCAAGCTCGGCCTGCCGAGCGCGGTGATCGGACTCTCGGGCGGGATCGACTCCGCAGTGACTGCGCATCTCGCGGCGCGCGCGCTGGGGCCGGCGAACGTCGCGGGTCTCTTGATGCCCGGGCCGTTCTCGTCGGAGCACTCGCTCAGCGACGCGGAGGCGCTGGCGCGGAGTCTCGGCGTGGAGACGCGCACCGTGCGCATCGACTCGATCTACAAGAGCTACCTCGAGCAGTTCCGCGGCTTGTTCGGCCCGCGCGAGAGCTACGGGCTGACACAGGAAAACGTGCAAGCGCGGATCCGCGGGGCGCTGCTGATGGCCGTGTCGAACGCGGAGGATCGCATCGTGCTCGCGACCGGGAACAAGAGCGAGCTCAGCATGGGCTACACCACGCTCTACGGCGATCTCGTCGGCGGGCTCGCGGTGCTGGGCGACGTGCTGAAGCGCGACGTCTACGCGCTCGCGCGCTCCGCCAACCGAGACGGCGAGCGCATCCCGCGCGGCTCGATCGAGAAGCCGCCGTCCGCGGAGCTCGCGCCGGGCCAGAAGGACAGTGACTCCCTGCCGCCGTACCCGGTGCTCGACGAGGTGCTGCACCAGGCGATCGAGCTGGGGCTGCCCGGCGACGAGATCGAGCCGCCCTCGGGAGCGACGCGCGAGACGGTCGCCTGGATCCTGCGCCAGATCGACCGCAACGAGTACAAGCGCCGGCAGGCGCCGGTCGTGTTGAAGGTCTCGCAGAAGGCGTACGGCTCGGGCCGGCGCATTCCCATCGTTCATCGCAGCGGCTGGGGCGTCTAGGCGAGATGCGCCGAGCGCTCGGCGTCGCGCTCGCGCTCTCGTGCGCCGCCTGCGCGCTGTTCGTTCCGACCCCCGACGACGCTGCGCGGCTCGCCGAGTGGCAGCGCAAGACGGTGTCGCTGCGCCAGCTCGAGTTCGCGCGCGCGGTCGAGCTGCGCTGGGTCACGCGCGAGGAGATGGCGCAGGCGCTGACTTACGAAGCGGGCGAGGAGCTCGCGCCGGCGCGCGTGGCGCAGGAGCGCGACGCCCTCGCGGCGCTGGGCGCGCTCGCGCCCCAGGTCGACCTCGCGAAGGAGGTGCTGGCGCTGTACTCGAGTCAGGCCGCGGGGATCTACAGCGCGACGCGCAACACGCTGTTCGTCAGCGACGAGATGAGCGACCCGATGAAGCAGATCTTGCTCGACCCGATCGTGGTGCACGAGCTGACTCACGCGCTCCAGGATCAGAACTTCCCCCAGGTGCTCGACTTCATGCTCGGCCTGCGCCGCGAGGACGACGTCGGGCGCGCGCTCTCCGGGACGATCGAGGGCGACGCGACGGTCACGATGTTCGGCGCGTTCCCCGGAGGCGCGCACTCGGACAAGCTCGAGATCGCCGAGCGCTCGCGCGACGCGATGCTCGCCCAGCTCGACGACCCGGACTCCGAGGTCGGCAAGGCGCCGCGGCTGCTCGCGGTCGACCTGGTGTTTCCGTACGCGTACGGCACCGTCACGGCCGCGCGCCGCTACCAGCGGGAGGGAAACCCCGGGCTCGACGC
>DATFUE010000118.1:0-4739 GCA_035261165.1 Myxococcota bacterium | reverse complement strand
GCGACGCGAAAACCAGGATTGGCAGGACCAGCGGAAAGAGCAGGACAGGCAGCAGGAACTCGCGGAAGCGCACGCCGACCGCGAGCGCCGAGAGCAGCGTGCCGACCGCGGCCAGACCGATCGCGCCGAGCAGGCCCGCGGCCGCGCACGCGAGCGGCGCGGCGCTCCAGTCGACGTCCAGGAACACCGCGAACAGGATCGCCGCCCAGAGCTCGACGCCGACGAGCGCCACGAGGCTCGCGCCCGCCTTCCCCAGGAAGATCCAGCCGCGGTCCACGGGCGCCTGCACCAGGAGGGCGAGCGCGCCCGCCTCGGTCTCGGACTGGAACGAGCGCGCGAGCCCGAGCAGCGACGTGAAGAGCAGCACCACCCAGAGCAGCGCCGGCGACCACGCGAGGCGTTCCGGCTGCGAGGCCGGGACGACGATCGAGATCAGCGCCACGACGAGCAGCGCGAAGACGGCCATGTGCCCGAGGCGATCGCGGCTGCGCAGGTCGAGGCGCAGGTCCTTGGCGAAGACCTCGAGCGCGACCCGGGCGCCGCTCAAGTGAGTCGGCCGCGCTCGAGCGCGAGCTCGCGGTCGAACTTCGGCAGCGCAATCCCGGCCGCGTGACTCGCGACCAGCACCGCGACGCCGCGCGCGCGCAGCTCGTCGAGCAGGCGCGAGAGCCGCTCGGCCGAGGCCGCGTCGAGTCCGTTCCAAGGCTCGTCGAGCAAGAGGAGCGCCGGTTCGCCGAGCAGCGCGCGCGCCAGACCGACCCTGCGGCGGAAGCCCTGCGAGAGCGTGCGCGCGCGCCGGTCGAGCACGGGGCCGAGCGCCCACAGCTCTGAGACGCGCAGCAACTCGCCCTCGTCGGCGCCGCGCAGGCGCGCCGCGAAGCGCAGGTTCTCGGCGACCGTGAGCTCGCCGTAGAGCGCGGCGTCCTGGCCCAGAAAGCCGAGGCGCGCGCGCACCGCGGCGTCGCGGCTCGAGAACGGGTCGCGGGACAGGAGCCGTACACTTCCCTGTGTTGGCCGCGTCAACGCCCCGAGCACGCGCAACAAGGTGCTCTTCCCGGCGCCGTTCGGGCCGCGCAGCAGCGCGATCGTACCCGCGGCGAGCTCGAGGTCGATGCCGTCGAGCGCGCGCACCGGGCCGTAGTCCTTGGCGACGCCGACGGCCTCGAGCGCGTTCACAGTGCCTTTCCGCAGGCCGCGCAGAAGCGATCGCCCGGCGCCGCGAGCCGCCCGCAGCTGCACGCGACAGGGATCGTCTCGGGCGCGGGCTCGCCCGACCCGTAGCGCTCGCGGGCGAGCGCGGTCAGCGCCTCGTGGCGCAGGTCCTCGCGCAGCCGCACGCGGTCCTCGGCGGAGAGCTTGCCGGTCTCGAAGTCGTGCTCGAGGTCGTGCAGCGCGGCCGCGAGCGCCGCCTTTGCAGGGCTCTCGGGCTCGAGTGACTCCTGCGGCCGCACGTCGCGCGCCAGCGCCTCGCGCACGACCGGCGCCGCAACGAAGAACAAGAGCGCGCCCGCGCCCAGCGCCGCGAGCAGCGCGACGAGCGCGAGCGGTACGCGACTCACCGGTGGCAACACACGCACGTGTAGGGGGAGTCGTGTTCCCGCCGGCACGTCGAAGCCGAGGAACGCCTGATAGGTCTGGTCTTCCTGGCGCGCGGGCCGCGCGGGGTGGAGCTCGCCGGCCTCGACCTCGACGCCGAAGTCCTGGACGTACACGGCCAGATTGTCGACGCCGCTGGGCACGTCGATCACGCTGGCGAGGTCGCCCTTCGGCTCGAGGTCGTATTCGACCTGCAGCGTGAAGCCTTGATCGCCCGGAAAGACCGGCCCCCGAACCTCCGCGGTGGCGTCGCGAACCTCCACGCCGTCGGGCAGCCGGCCGAAGAACGTCTCGAGCGGGCCATGACCCGCGGCCAGGCCGATGAACACCGGTGCCGGCTGTGCCGGTGGCACCACCACCACGACCGGGTCGGGGTTCGCGATCGTCGCGCTCTCCTGCACGCGCCAGACTCCGGCGCTGCGCGCGATCACCCACTGCAGGCTCGTCACGCGCAGGCGCGAGCCGTCTTCGCTCTTGTCGTAGACCGAGAAGTCGAGTGTCTGGCGTTTGTCCTTCTCGGCGGGCGGGAAGGCTGCGCTGCCGCCGGGGAACGTCATTCCCTGGTAGCGCGCGCGCACGAGATAGGCCGCGGGCGCGGGCAGATCGGCGAAGCGATACCGGCCCTGCGCGTCGCTCTTGGTTTGGCGCACGATCGCCTTCTCGTCCGGGTCGAGGCCGATCGCTTCCACCTCGAGCCCCGCCGCCGCGCCGGGCCGGGTCGGGTGCGAGATCCGCCCCTCGATCCCGGCCGCGTCCGCGCGCGCCGCGCAGGCCAGGAGCGCGAGCAGGAGCCATGCGAGGCGCGCGGTCATCGCGAAATCAGTCCGCCTCGCGGCCCGTCTTGTCGCGCCCGCCGAACGGCCACAGCAGCAGCGTGTTTCCGAACACGAACACGAAGCCACCGATCCAGATCCAGTTCACCAGCGGATTCACGTACACCTTCAGCGCCGCGCGCTGATCGGGCTCGAGCCCCGCGAGGATCACGTAGAAGTCCTCACTCACTCCGGAGGAGACGGCCGGGATCGTGGTCGGCTGCTCCTGTTGGAAGTACATGCGCTTCTCGGGCAGGAGCATGCCGATCGGCTTGCCGCCCTCGTAGAGCGCCAGCCGCGCGACCGCGCCGGCGTAGTGCGGATGGGACACCGGCCGCGCCTGCCGGTACTCCACGGTGTAGCCCGCGAGCTCCCACTTCTCGCCGGGCGCGAGGATCTTCGTCTCTTCCAGATTGAAGACCGCGCCGACGAAGCCGACGAACATCAAGACCACGGCGAGGTGTACGACGTAGCCGCCGTAGCGCCGCTGGTTGCGGCGGACGAGCTCGATCACCGCGACGACCGGGTTCTCGCCGCGGCGCATGCGCGAGCGAATTCCCCGCCAGTACTCCTCTGCGATCGTCGCCACCACGAAGGCGCACAGCGAGAGGAACGTGATCGGGTAGAAGCGCCGCGGTGCCAGAGCGAAGAGCGCGGCCGCAGTGACCACGGCAACCGACGCGGGCCAGACGAAGCTCTTGCGCACGTTCACCCAGGTGGCGCGCCGCCACGCGATCAGCGGCCCCACGCCCGTCAGGAACAGCAGGAAGATCGCGACCGGTCCCGCGTAGCGCTGAAAGAAGGGCGGGCCGATCTGCACCTTCGTGCCGGTGATCGCCTCCGAGAACACCGGATAGAGCGTCCCGTAGAACACGATCGAGAGCAGAGCCATGAACGCGTAGTTGTTGAGCAGGAACGCCGCCTCGCGCGAGAGCAGTGAGTCGAGCCGGGTCTGACTGCGCAGCTCCGGCACGCGCCGCAGCAGCAGCGCCGCGTAACCCAGCGCGAGCGTCGCCACGTAGCCGAGGAACAGCATTCCGAACCAGCCCGCGTTCGCGAACGAATGCACCGACTGCACGACACCACTGCGTGTCAGGAACGTGCCGAGCACGCACAGCGAGTACGCCAGGCCGATCAGCGCGAAGTTCCAGATCTTCAGCATCCCGCGCTTCTCTTGGATCATCACCGAGTGCAGGAACGCAGTGCCCGCAAGCCACGGCATGAGCGACGAGTTCTCGACCGGGTCCCACGCCCAGTAACCGCCCCAGCCGAGCACCTCGTACGCCCAGCGCCCGCCGAGCATCAGCCCGCGGCCGAGGAAGAACCACGCCGTCAGCGTCCAGCGCCGCGTGGTCTTGAACCAGGTCGTGTCGAGCTCGCCCGTGATCAGCGCGGCCGCCGCGAACGCGAACGGCACCGAGAAGCCGATGAAGCCGGTGTAGAGGATCGGCGGGTGGATCAGCATCACCGGGTGCTGCAGCAGAGGGTTCATGCCCTGGCCGCTCGACCACGACTGACCGGCCGCGAGCGACTCGTACGGGCTCGACACGAAGCTCACGATCGTTCCGAAGAAGACGATGTTCAGCATCATCACCGCGATCACCCACGGCATGAGCGTGCGGTTGCGCTTCCGGTTCTGAATCACGACGAGGAAGCTCATCAGGCCGAGCATGAAGGTCCACAACAGCAGTGACCCGGCCTGTCCGCCCCAGAGCGCGAGCTTGAAGACCAGCGGCTGCTCGCGCGACGAGATCTGCTGCACGAAGCGCAGGTCGAAGCGATCGCCGACCAGCGCCGCCTCGACGCCGAGCATCGCCAGCACGAGCAGCGCGAACACGGCGATCACCGCGCGTTCCGCGCTGCGTACGAGCTGAGGCTGCCCGCGCAGCGCGCCCGCGATCGCGATGCCGCCCGCGTACAGCGCGAAGAGCACCGAGAGCGGAAGCGCCAGTTGTCCGAGCGTGACGAGCAAAACGCCTCCCTCTGCGTCTCCGCGTGCCCAGCAGGCTCGCGCCGGACCCGAGCCTAGGTCTTCTCGCCGGTCTTCGCCTCGTACTTGGAGGGGCACTTCGCCATCACGCGCTCCGCGAGGAACATGCCCGACTCGAAGCGGCCCTCGACGACCACCTCGGCGCCGTCCTTGAACATGTCGGGGACGTCGATGCCGAGATAGCGCACCGGCAGCGCGTGCGACTTGCCCTTGTCCTCGACCGAGAAGTCGACGTGCCCCGCGGGCAGGTCCCTCGCGATCGAGCCCGCGACCACGAAGCCGTGGACGCGCGCCGCCTGCGAGGTCTCACTCGCCGGCGCGCTCGCGAACGAGCCCACGTC
>DATFUE010000117.1:0-2366 GCA_035261165.1 Myxococcota bacterium | reverse complement strand
GGTCGACGACGCGTTGCGCGCGAAGCTCATGGTTCGCGCAGTGTCGGCCCGCCCGGACATCGGGCGTATCGTAACGGCGCTGCTGCGCGCTCGCCTGCCGCCGCGCGCAAGCCTGACGAGAGCTTGTGGCGGGGTTAGCATAGCGCGCCAAGGTGCGCGCCCGACTGATTCCGCACGTGTGGTGAATCCCGGATCGCGCGAGGCGACGGCGCCTGCCGCCGTCCATCGCGACCGTGCGCCCGTCGCCTATCGTCGAGACATCGACGGGCTCCGCGCGATCGCGGTGCTCGCGGTCGCCTTCGACCACGCTCGGCTGCCGGGCTTCGCCGGCGGCTATGTCGGCGTCGACGTCTTCTTCGTGATCTCGGGGTATCTGATCACTCAGATCCTCACGCGCGAGCTCGACCGCGGCGCGTTCTCGGTGCTCGGGTTCTACGAGCGGCGAATCCGCCGCATCTTCCCGGCGCTCTTCGTCGTGCAGCTCGTCACCCTGGCGATCGGCTGCTGGCTGCTCCTTCCGGACGACCTCGTCGCGCTGGCGCGGAGCGCGGTGGCGACCACGTTCTTCTCGGCGAACTTCCTGTTCCTCGCCCAGGCCGGCTATTTCGAAGCTGCGTCGTGGACCAAGCCGCTGCTCCACACCAGGTCGCTCGCGGTCGAAGAGCAGTTCTACATCGTGTTTCCGGCCCTGCTCCTGCTCGCGCGGCGCCGGCTCGGGGGGCGCTACGTCGCGCCGACGATCGCGACCGTGTTCGTCTCGTTCGTCCTGTGCGCGGTCGGCACGCAGAACTACCGCGAGGCAGCGTTCTATCTCGCGCCCACGCGCGCCTGGGAGCTCGGCCTGGGTTGCCTGCTCGCGCTCGGCGGCGAGCGCGTGGCGCTGCGCAAGGCGGCGCGCGAGCTCGCGGCGCTCGCGGGCCTGGCCCTCATCGCCTACTCGGTGGTCGCGTACGGGGCCGACACTCACTTCCCGGGCTTCGCGACGCTTCCGCCGGTCGTCGGCGCGGCGCTGATCCTGTGGGCCGGAGTCGGCGGGTCGAGCGCGGTCGGTCGCGCGCTCTCGACGCGACCCGCGGTGTTCTTCGGGCTGATCTCGTACTCGCTGTATCTCTGGCACTGGCCGCTGCTCGTCTACGCCACGTACTACCTGGTGCGGCCGCTGACTCCCCTCGAAGCGAGCGGGGTCGTCGCCCTATCCACGGCGCTCGCGGCCGCTTCGTGGCGCTGGGTGGAGCGACCGTTTCGGGGCGCCGACAGCTCCATCCGCACGAAGCCGCTGTTCGCCGCGGCGGCGTCGGTCTCGCTTGCGACCGCCGCGCTCGGCCTCGGCATCGCGCAGAGCGGCGGGCTGCCGCGCCGCATCGACGAGAAGGTCTCGCGCTACGTGGAGACGCGGGCCGAGCGGGCTTCACTCACCGAGCGCTGCAGCCGCGACGAGACGGGCGCGAGTCATCCGCCCTTCACGAGGGCGCTCGGTGACTCCCGAGCTGCGGACCCGAGCTTCGTCGTCTGGGGTGACTCGCACGCCTGCATGTTCGCCGAAGAGATCGGCGTGCTCGCCCGGCGCGACGCACGTCGCGGGTTCTTCGCCTGGGGTGGCGGCTGCCCGCCGCTGCTCCTGGGTCCGGAAGCGAGTGAGCGCGACGGCTGCGAGGCGGCGAGCGAGCGCCTGCTCGCCGCGCTCCTCGCGGACCCCAAGCTCGGCGACGTCGTGCTGATCGCGCGCTGGGCGTACTACTTCGACGGGCGCGGCTACGGTCAGGAGCAGGTCGTGCCGGCGTGGCCGCTCGCCCTGCGTGACGCCGTCGGCAGCGAGGCTCGCGCCGAGGCCATCGCGCGAGCGCTCGATCGAACCGTCGCCCGCCTGGTGAGTGCGGACCGGCGCGTGTGGATCGTCGGACCGGTTCCCGAGGTGGGCTGGGACGTGCCGTCCGTGCTCGCGCGCGCGTCGCTGCACGGCTGGAGCATCGACATCGCCCCGCGAGCGAGCGACTTCTTCGCGCGACAGCGAGCGGTGCTCGCGGCGCTCGAGCGGCTCGGCGCGCTGCCGGGCGTGCGCGTGCTCTACCCGCACCGTCGCCTCTGCGGTGAGACGAGCTGCGAGGTCGAGCGAGACGGCGCCGCGCTCTACAGCGACGACGACCACGTGTCGCGCGCCGGAGCGGAGCGGCTGGCCCCCATCTTCGCGCCGCTATTCCCGTCGGCAGCGCAGGGCGACTGACCGAGCCGTCGGCGCGTCAGCCCTTCGGCGGCATCCGGATCGCGCCGTCGAGGCGAATCACTTCGCCGTTCAGCATGCCGTTCTCGACGATCGAGCGCGCGAGGTGGGCGTACTCGATCGGGCGGCCGAGGCGCTTCGGGAAGGG
>DATFUE010000116.1:0-4354 GCA_035261165.1 Myxococcota bacterium | reverse complement strand
CTGAAGTTCCGCATCGGCATCGACGACGCGCACGAGACGTTCCTCGACTGCGGGCGGATCGCGGAGCAAGAGGGCTGCGCCGCGGTCGCCCTCCACGCGCGCACCGCCGCGCAGCTCTACGACGGCGAGGCGCGCTGGGACGCGATCGCGCGCCTGCGCGATGCCGTGCGCTCGATCCCGGTGCTCGGCAACGGCGACATCTGGGAAGCCGAAGACGCGCTGCGCATGATGCGCGCGACCGGCTGCGACGGCGTGGTGGTCGGCCGCGGCTGTCTCGGCCGGCCCTGGCTGTTCCGCGATCTGGCCGACGTGTTCGACGGGCACGCGCCGGTCGATCCGCCGCGCTTCGGCGAAGTCGCGGAGCTGATGCTGGCGCACGCGCGCCTGCTCGCGGCCTGGTTCGGCGAGCCGTTCGGCGTGCGCGGCTTCCGCAAGCACGCGACCTGGTATACGAAGGGCTTCCGCGACAGCAAGGTGCTGCGCCTCCGCCTGTGCGCGGTGCGCGACCTGGCCGAGCTCGAGCAGCTGCTCGCGGGCATCGACCGCGACGAGCCCTTCTCGCCCGCGGCCGTCCGCGCGCCGCGGGGCAAGAGCGGGGGCACCCAGCGCGTCGCCCTGCCCGACGGCTACCTCGACCGCCTCGACGACGACACGCCGCCGGGCGCGGAGGCCGAGGACCCTATCTCCGGCGGCTAGCTGCACGAGAGCTGCGCCAGGGCTGCACGTTCTGCGACGCGTGCGCGAATTGGAGTCAAGGTCACGCTCCAGAGCGCCGAAGTGTCGGGGGATGCAAGCACCCCTTGGGCTGCCATCCGGCTCCCTTGTCGGCGACCGGTACGAGCTCACCGCTGAGCTCGGGCGAGGGGAACGCTCGATCGTCTACCTGGCGCACGACCGCCGGACGGACACCGACGTCGCGCTGAAGCTCCTTGCGCTCTCGCCGGCAACCGCGCACTTCTCGCGCCAGCGGCTGCGGCGCGAGTCGGAGATCGTGCGAGCGCTCGCGCATCCGGGAATCGTTCGCCCGCTCGATCTGGTCGATCACGGCTCCTGGAGCCTGATCGCCATGGAGCTGGTCACGGGCCGCTCGCTGGCCGCCGCGGTCGCCGCGGACGGGCCGCTGCACCCCGACGCCGTCGCGCGCCTGGGCATCGAGATCTCGGAGGCGCTCTCCGCCGCCCACCGCTGCGGCGTCGTGCACCACGACGTGAAGCCCGAGAACATCCTGCTCGACGCGGGCGGGCGCGCGCGCCTCGCCGACTTCGGCTGCGCACGCCTCGAGGATCAGTCACTCCTCACGCTGCCCGAGGATCCGGTGACTCACGCCGCGTATCTCCCGCCTGAAGTGATCGAGGGGCAGATCGCGGACTCGCGCTCCGACATCTACGCGCTCGGCCTCGCGCTCTACTTCGCGCTGGTGGGCAGCGTCCCGAAGGGGCAGCGAGCGAATCTTCCGCCGGCGCCGCTCGCGGGCGGGTATCACCCGCGCGAGAAGCGCTCCGAGATCCCGGAGTGGCTCGACGAGATCGTCGCGCGCGCGACCCGCGCCGAGCCCGGTCACCGGCTCGAGACCGCGGAGCGGCTGGGGCGCGCGCTGGCCCTGCGCTCACTCGAGAGCCGCGGCGACGAGGTCGGCGACGGCCGCGCGCTGCGCGTCTGCGTGCTGTGTCGCCGGCCGGGCACCTTGGGTCGCACGGTCTGTCCGCACTGCGAGGACGTCGAAGGTGGCGAGGCCGACGCGCTGCTGCTCGTCGTGCCCGCGCGCGGCCGCGATGCGCGCGCCAACCAGCTGAGACTCTTGTCGGAGCTGACCAGCATTCCTCTGCGCCAGCTCGCGCTGCGCAGCGCGGTGAACGCGCAGCGCGCGGTCGTGCGCGTGTCGAGCGCACACGCCGGAGTGCTGGTGAAGCGGCTGCGCGGGCGCGGCATCGAGACGCGCGCTCTGCCCGTCGACCAGTGTTGGCGCGCTCTGCCTCACTGGAGCCTGGCGCTCGCGGCGGCCACGGTCGCGGCCGGCGCGAGCGCGGCCTTCGCCGGCTTCTGGCTGCTGCTCGCGGCTAGCGCGGTGCCCGCGGCCGCGGCGCTGGTAGCCGGCTGGACCTGGATGCAGCGCGAGACACTGCTCGGCGACAAGACCGAGTCACCGCCGCCGGCCGTGCTCGTGCACGCGGTCTCGGATGCGATGCCTCGCCTGCAGGTCGGTCAGGGACGCAAGCTCCTGATCGAGCTGCTGCGCATCGGCCGCGATCTGTGGAAGCTCTGCGCGGGGCCGCACTCCGATGGGGCGCGCTCGGAGCTCACCGCCGTGCTCCTGTGCGGCTGCGACGCCGCGAGCGAGCTCTCGCGCCAGGACGGCATCCTCGACGCGCTCCAGCTCCACGGCGAGCGGCGCAACGAGCCGCCGCCGGGACTCATGGAGAGCCGCGCGCTGTATCACAGCTCGCGCAGTCGCCTGGTGCAGGGCATGCTCGAGTCCGCGGCCTCGCTGTCGCGCCTGCGCGCCCAGGACATGCTCGACCCAGAGGACGAGCGCCGCGCGCTGCACGCCATCTGCTTCGAGCTGCGCGAAGAGCTCGAGGCGGTGATCAAGCGGGCGAACGAAGCGTCGCAGCTCTTCCCCGGTCGTCCGCTGCGGCACCTCGAGAGCCCCTGAACACGACGCGCCGGCCCTCGTTGCCGAGAGCCGGCGCAGTGTTCGGTTCGCCGAGACGCCTCAGGCGTTCGACGCTACGTGCGTCTGCAGCTGCGGGCCGTTCGGGCCTTCGACGATCGTGACTCCCGGAAGATCGTTTGCCGGAATGCGCCACTGCTTGCCGATGCGCACCGCGCCGATCTGGCCCGACTCGATCAGGCGATAAACCGTTCGCGCCGAGATCCGCAGGAAGTTGGCCGCCTCGCGCACCGTGATCAGATTCTCCGCCATCGCTGTGTCCCCCCAGTTTGTCCGTTTGTTCGGCCCCTTGGGCCTGTGTCGTCTCTGCGGGTCTTTTGACCGGCACCTTCGATCAACCCCGGTCAGCCCCGCTCTCCATGAGAACGTTTCGTCAGGGTCGCCAACTCCTTTAGAGATTTCTTTCGGCCTGGCCCCGCGCGCGGCGAAAAGCGAAACAGAGACGCGTGGATCGGGGATATTTCGAAAGTTACTGCGGGCGCGGTCCGTACGCCGAGATCTATCGCGATCACAGCGGCATCGGGAACTGCATCGCGACGCTCCGGCGCATGCGGGCGCCGGTGCGCTCGGTGCTCGTGCTCGGGGCCGCCACGGGCGAAGTGCTCGCCGACTTCGAGCGCGCGTTTCGCGTGCGGCCGTTCGGCTGCGAGCTGTCGCGCTTCGCGCACGCGCGCATCCCAGCGCGCTTCCGGCGCCGTGTCCGCCGCGCGGACCTGCGGCGCTTCGTGCCCGAGCTCGCGCGCGCGGGGCGACACTTCGATGTGTCGTTCACGAGCGCGCTGGTGTACCTCGACCCCGGCGACGTCGAGCCGGTGCTGCGCGCCTGCGCGGGACTGACTCGGCTGTTCCATTTCTACGCGAGCACCACCGAGGACTTCGAGCCGGGCGACCGACACCGCGCGCTGCTGCGCCCGCGCCGCTGGTGGCGCGCGCGCTTCGAGGCGTCCGGTTTCGCGCCGACGCGCAGCCCGTATCTCTGGCGAGTGCGGCCGAGCTAGGTCCCGAGCGCGGCCGGACAGACCTGGGCGATGCCGGGCGCGCGGCTGGGCACGGCGAGCTTGCGCCGCAGCACGGCCGAATCGCGCGCGTCGCAGGGGTGCGGCGCTCCGATCACCGTGCAGCGCCGCGCGCCTTCCGTGGAGAGGGGGGCGCCGGCGCCGTCGCCGTCGATCGCGATCGCCGCCGCGACCGGCCGCAGCGCCTCGATGCGCGCGAAGACCGGCGCGTCGCCGATCGGGCCGTTCGCGCTCGCGACGCGCGCCGCCAGCGAGACGACGAGCGGCGCGAGCCCGAGCGCGCGCCGTCGGACTCGACTCATCGGCCGATGCTATCACCCGCGATCCAGCCGACGCCGCGTGCCTGTGCGACGATGCCGGCCGATGGCCGACGCTACACCCCGAGCCGAAGCGGCGCCCGCGCGCCTCTCGAACGCGGCGCGCATCGTCGGACCGCTGCTCGTGGTGGCGCTCGTCGTCTACTTCCACGGCACGATCGCTGCCTGGATCGGCGAGCTCGCCGACTGGGTGAAGACGCTCGGGCCCCTGGGTCCGATCGTATTCATCGCCGGCTACGTGCTCGCGGCGCTCGCATTCGTGCCCGGCTCCGTGCTGACGATCGCGGCGGGCGCGATTTTCGGCCTCGCGGCGGGCACCGCGTACGTGTTCGTCGGCGCGACCCTGGGCG
>DATFUE010000115.1:0-11690 GCA_035261165.1 Myxococcota bacterium | reverse complement strand
ACGCGACGGCCGAGCGAGGGCCGTCCCGAGCGAGGCCCGCAAGCGGCGGAAGCCGCGCGCAGTGAGCCGTAGGCGAACGAAGTCAATCAGGCGAGGCGCGCAGTGAGCCGCAGGCGAACGAAGTCAGTCAGACCTGAGGAGTGTGTCGCGCGGGGTGGCTGCGGTGTCGGGGTGGTCGACCGTGTAGTGCAGGCCGCGACTCTCGGCGCGCGCGGAGGCGGAGCGGATGATCAGCTCCGCGACGGTGGCGAGATTGCGCAGCTCGACCAGGTCGGGAGTCAGCACGGTGTTCCAGTAGTACTCGCGGATCTCGCGCGCCAGGTTGACGATGCGGCGCCGCGCGCGGTCGAGCCGCTTGTCGCTGCGCACGATGCCGACGTAGTTCCACATCAGCCGCCGGATCTCGTCCCAGTTCGCGTTGACGAGGACGGTCTCGGTCGGATCGAGCGCCTTGCCGGGGTCCCATTCGGGAAACTCCGGCGGCGTCGCGACGCCCGCCGAGAGGCGCTCCGCGGCGGCAGCCGCAGCGGCCCTGGCGAAGACCACCCCCTCGAGGAGTGAGTTCGACGCGAGTCGGTTCGCGCCGTGCAGCCCCGTGCAAGCGACTTCGCCCGCGGCGAACAGGTTCTCGATGTCCGTCTCCGCGCGCAGGTCGGTGCGCACGCCCCCGCAGCAGTAGTGCGCGGCGGGCACGACGGGCAGCGGCTGCTTCGTCAGGTCGAAGCCGAAGCGCAGGCAGCGCTCGTAGATGTTCGGGAAGCGCGAGCGCGCGAAGCCGGGATCGAGCGCGGTGCAGTCGAGATACACACAGTCGTCGCCGGAGCGCTTGAGCTCGAGGTCGATCGAGCGCGCGACCACGTCGCGGGGCGCGAGATCGGCGCGTGGGTCATAGCGCGTCATGAAGGCTTCGCCCGCGCGATTGCGCAGCACTGCGCCTTCACCGCGCACCGCCTCGCTGATCAGGAACGAGCGGGCGTCCGGGTGATACAGGCAGGTCGGGTGGAACTGGATGAACTCCATGTTCGCGATCGTCGCGCCCGCCCGGAACGCCATCGCGATGCCGTCGCCCGAGGCGATGTCGGGGTTGCTCGTGTACAGGTACGTCTTGCCGCAGCCTCCGGTCGCGAGCAGGACCACGCGCGCGCGGAAGCTCTCGACGACTCCCGTCTCGGGGTCGAGCACGTACGCGCCGCAGACGCGCGAGCGCCCGGACACACCGAGCTTCTGGGTGGTCACGAGGTCGACGCTGATGCGGTTCGAGAACAGCTCGATGCGGGGATGCGCCTCGCAGCGCTCGATCAGGACGCGCTCGATCTCCTGACCGGTGAAGTCCGCGGCGTGGAGTACGCGGCGCTGTGAGTGACCGCCCTCGCGCCCGAGGTCGTAGCCCGGGGAACGTTCACTCGGATCGAAGCGCACTCCGAGGTCCATCAGGCCGCGCACCGCATCGGGTCCGTTCTCGACCACGAAGCGCACCGCCGCCTCGTCGCACAAACCCGCGCCCGCGCTCAGCGTGTCCTGGACGTGCGCCTCGAAGGAATCCTCGGGACCCAGGACCGCGGCGATGCCGCCCTGCGCATAGTTCGTGGCCGACTCCGCGGTGCCCTTTTTCGTCACCACGATCACCGAGCTGTGCTCGGCGGCGCGCAGGGCGAACGAGAGGCCGGCGATGCCGCTGCCGATCACCAAGATGTCGCAGGTGCGCCCCATCTGAGGAGTCTAGTCCGGGCCCTCAATTACGTCCTGCATCTCGCCGATGGACGTCTGGCGGAACTCGCGCCGACACGGAGCGGCAGGAGAGGGCATGAGCGTCTGGAGCAAGAGCGTACGCGGAGCGACGTGGCTGTTGGCCGCGTTGGCCGCTCTGGCGTTGTTCGCTCTGGCAGGCGCAGCCGATGCGCAGATCTACGTCTACAAGGATCAGTTCGGCCGCACCTACTTCACCGACACGCCGCCCCACGACGGCTACGCCGCGTATCGACCCAAGAACGCCGTGCAGCGCGTGAGCGCCGCGCCCAAGGCGGATTCGGCGCAGGTTGCGAAGAGCTACGATCTCGCGATTCGCCGCGCCTCGCGACAGCACGGCGTGTCCGCCGCGCTGGTGAAGGCGGTGATCGCCGCCGAGTCCGGCTTCGATCCGCTGGCGGAATCGCGCCGCGGCGCGCGCGGTCTGATGCAGCTGATGCCGGCGACCGCGGACCAGCTCGGAGTGGACGACGCCTACGACCCGTGGCAGAACATCGACGGGGGAACTCGCTACTTGTGCGAGATGATCGACCGCTTCCCGGGCGAGCTCGAGCTCGCGTTGGCCGCGTACAACGCGGGTCCGGAGACGGTCCGCCAGTTTCAGGGCGTGCCGCCATACGCGGAGACACGCGGCTACGTCAAACGCGTGCTCAGGCTGTACGAGAAGTACCATGCAGATTTCCGCTGAGAAAACGGCGACTCTACCGCGCGACGTGGCCGAAACTCTGTGGAATCTGCCCAACGGCATCACGCTGGTGCGCATCGGGCTGTCCCCGTTGCTCATCGCGCTGCCGTGGTTCCATGGGCGCACCTGGAGCGCAATCATCGGCTTCGCGTTTCTCGCGGTGTCTCTCACCGACATCCTCGACGGCTATCTCGCGCGCCTGCACGGGCTCGAGAGCCGCATCGGAAAGCTGCTCGATCCGCTCGCGGACAAGGTGCTCGTGATGACCGCGTTCGTGATGCTGGTCGCGGTCGGGCGCATTCCGCCCTGGGCGCTGCCGCTGGTGATCGCGATCCTCGCGCGCGAGTTCGCGGTGAGCGGCCTGCGCGGCGTCGCGGGCAGCGAGGGCGTGGTGATCGCAGCCTCGCCGCTGGGCAAGTGGAAGACGGGCTTTCAGATCGCCGCGACCACAGCGCTCTTGGTGCACTGGCCGTTCCTCGGCCTGCCCGCGCACGAGCTCGGCCTCGGCCTTCTCGTGATCGCGACGGCGCTCACCTTGATCTCCGGCTACGCCTACGTGCGCGCCTACTTCGGGGCGAACGGGCCGCCGACCTCCCCTTGACGGGCCTGCGCTCGCAGCCCATAAACTCGCCCGTCTGACGCACGAGTAGCTCAGTTGGTAGAGCACCACGTTGCCAACGTGGAAGTCGCCGGTTCGAGCCCGGTCTCGTGCTCCACAAGACTCCTCCGCCGCGCCCGATTTCGCGCGCGCCTTCGCGCGGAGCTTTGTAGATCGGGCCACGGTGACGAGAGGGCGAATCGGCCCGAAGCCCGGGCCTTTGGGCGCGCCCGCGCGTGGCATGGCGATTGCTCGCTCATATCTCGGTGGCGCTGCCGCCGCCGCTCGCGCGCGTACGCAGACCGTGCGCGCCAAAGCGCGGCCATACACCGAGAGGAGTCACTTCGATGGGTATCAAGGATATCGTCGATCATCTTCCGCCGCGAGAGGATCTCGTGCGGCTCGCGCGCTACGTCGGATCGCTGCGCCGGCCCGCGCGGGCCGAGCTGGTCATGTACGGCGTCGCGGGGGCGCTGATCGGGGCAGGGCTGGCGCTGTTGTTCGCGCCCTCCCGCGGGAGTGAGCTGCGCAGCCAGCTCGGCACCCGCCTCGAGGAGTACTGGCGCAGCGCGAACGAATACGCGGCCAACGGCCACGATCGAGCCGAGAAAAGCTGAGGTCGACGTGGCGAACGGCGTCGCGAGCGGCTCGTTCCTGACAGGCGTGTATCGCGTCTTCGAGGCGGGCGAGCGCTTGCTCGTCAATCACGCGGAGCTCGTCCGCCTCGAATCGCGCGAGCAGATCGCCTCGTTCGCGACGCGCATCGGCCTGGTCGCGGCCTGGCTCGTGTTCCTGTTCAGCGCGTGGCTCGGAGTGATCGCCGCCGCGATCGTCGCGTTCGACCAGGTGCCGCTCGTCTGGCGCATCGCCGCGGCGTCGCTCGTCCAGCTCTGCATCGCCGCCGGGCTGTTCGTCGCCGCGCGCCACGGCAGGGAAGGACCGAGCGATGGAGCGTGAGGCGGAACGCGAGCGACTCGAGCAGAACATCGCCGACGACAGGACCGAGCTGCGCCGTGCACTGCGCGACCTCGGCGTGTCGGTGTTCTTCGCCTTGGATCTGCCGCGGCGCATCCGTCGCCGGCCGCTGCCCTGGGCGATCGGCGTGCTGGGCGTGGCCGCGTTCCTGATCGTGCGACGCGAGCAGCGCAAGGGCGCGCGTCGCCGGAGTCACTGGTGGGCGAGAGCCAGAGCGCAGGACTAGTCGCCTGGGCTCCGCCCAGTCACTCAGGAGTCTCGTGCCCCGGGACGGGCGCTCGTTGCGCGACCGTTGCGCAGCCCCGGGCGCACGCCTCGATTCTTGAGCGCGAGCGCGGTGCGGTGCAGCGCGGCGAAGCGCCTGCGCGTGATGCCGCGCATCTCGCGCCCGGTCTTCGGCGACAACAAGAGCGCCGCCGCGGCACCCGCGAGCGCGAGCCCGAGGCCGCCGAGCACGCGCGGGACTGGCGGCGAACGTCGCATGGAGCGCGGCGTGAACCGGCGAACCCAGCGCTCGACTCCCCGCATGGTCGCCGCGCTCGGAGTGATTCGTTCGAGCTTCATCGTGACCTTCCTCCACTCTTCGGGGGAGCACCCTTCAGACGGTCGTTGATTACAGCTCCCACGCTTCTGGCCTTCGAGCGAGCAAGCGACGTGCCACGCACTCATGATCCCGCGGCTCGAACGACGCGGCCTGCGGCGCCGATTCTTACAATCGGCCGCGCGAGATTTACTCCGCTTTGCGAGCCGGATGGCCGTAAGTCGGCGAGCGCGCGGGCACACCGCGTGCACTGAATGCGCGCGATGGCGAGGGAGGCGGACGCTCGCTCCGATTTCGCGGCGATCGCAGCGATCGCGATGGTCGGCGCGCTGCTCTATTTCGCGCGGGACTTCCTGATCCCCGTCGCGCTCGCCGCGCTGCTGGTGTTTCTGCTGAATCCCCTGGTGAAGCGCCTCGAGCGCAGCGGCGTGCCGCGCTTCGCCGGCGTCGCGTTGGTCGCCGTCGCGATTCTCTCCGCGGGCGCGCTCGCAGCCTGGTTCATCGCGGGCGAAGTGACCGACCTCGTCGGACAGCTCCCCGACTTCAAGGCCACCTTCCTCGAGAAGCTGCGCACGCTGCGCGGGCCGATCCGCTCGCTCGCCGACACGCTGGGCTGGATCGATCGGCTCAGCAAGGAGATCGATCCCGCCGCGAGTCAGGGTCAGGCGCCGCAGGTCGAGATCGTCGAGAAGCCCGGGGCGCTGTCGCTGATGTCGCGCTTCGTGTCGCCGCTGGTTCCGGTGCTCGGTACCGCCGCCGTGGTCACGGTGATCGCGATCTTCATGCTGGTGCAGACTGACTTGCCCAAGCGCATCGTTGCGCTGCTAGCCATGCGTGACTCGCGCCTGTCTCCGCGCGCCCTCGACGAGGCGGGCGAGCTCGTGAGTCGCTTCCTGGGCCGGCAGGCGCTGGTGTGTCTGTTCCAGGGCGTCGTCGTTTGGCTCGGGCTCTGGATCATCGGCGTCCCGGGCGCGTTCTTGTTCGGATTCATCTCCGCGCTGCTGCGCTCGATTCCCTACTTCGGCCCGACGACCGCGGCGGCGCTGCCGATCGCGTTCTGCCTGGCCGCGTTCCGCGGCTTCGAGATGACGCTTTGGACCGCCGGTTTCTTCGTCTGCCTCGAGCTCTTCACGAACAACGTGCTCGACCCGCACGTCCTCGGCCGGGGCGCGGGCCTGACACCCTTTGGTGTCATTCTCTCGGCGAGCTTCTGGGCCTGGCTCTGGGGCGCGCCCGGGCTGTTTCTGGCGATCCCGCTGACCGCTTGCCTGACGGTCGTCGGCCGCTACGTCCCGCAGCTCGCGTTTCTCCCCGCGCTGCTGGGCCACGACTCGGTCGCGTCGCCGGCGGCGCGCCTGTACGAGCGACTCGCCATGCGCGACGACGACGAGGCGGCTGCGCTGCTGCGCCATGCCGCGAAGGACGGCGACCTGGTCGAGCTCTCCGATGCGCTCGTCCTCCCGTTGCTCGCACACCTCTTCGCCGAGCGCGAGGCGGGCCGCTGCTCGCGCGCGGACCTGGTGCGCAGCCTGCGCAGGCTGCGGGAGCTGCTGGCGGAGCGAATCGCCTCGGTTCCGGTCTCGCCGCGCGTCGGCACGAACCGCGCGCTGCGCGTCGAGGAGCTGCGCGCGAGCGCGATCGACCGCTTCGCACGCGACTGGACGGCGACGCTGCTCGAGCGCTGCGGCTTCGAAGTGCAGGAGCAAGGCCGCCGCGGCGCCGGGCCGGCGACGGACGACGCGGCGACCCTGGTCCTCACCGGCGTCGGTCAGCGCGCGATCCTGGAAGCGCTCGGCTCCGCGCGCGGCCGGGCGCGCGTGCGCGGCCGAGACGTCTTCGTGCTCGCCGCCGCGCTCGACGCGCGCGGACTCACCTCGGTGGGCGGCGTTCCGATCATGGGCTCGTGCGCGGCGCTCGTGGCCTCGCTCGCGCCCACGCCGATCACGCGCAGTGAGAGCGGCGGGGAGCCGCTCGAGGCGCTGGCGCCGAGTTGAGCGGGCGCCGCGCGCAGGGGAAGCGCGGTGCTCGGCGGAGAGAGTGGTTCGGTGCTCGACCTGTGGCGCGCCTCAACCGTTCGCGCGCCCGCGGCCGCGATCGTCGCCCTCGAGCTCGTCGAGTTTCTCGTCGATCGTGTTCTCGATCGAGCGCTCGAGCTTCGAGACCTTCTCCTTGGCGGTTCCCACGGCCCGATCGCGCTTGCCTCGGCGCTCGAGCCGGCGACTTCCGACGGCCTTTCCGATCGCCTGCTTCACGCGCCCCTTCGCCTTGTCGACGTGTCCTGCCATGCCGCTCCCTTTGGCCTGCGCGGGGCGGGCCCGATGCGACCTGCTTGAAGCGGCGCCCCGCTGTTTTCGCGCGAGTCAGCAAGCGACGTGCCACGGATCCGCCGCATCCGCGCGCCGCGGGACCGCGGAACATGCTCGTTTCTACACGCCACAAGCTCTCGTGCGCGCGAGCGTGCAAGCGCCGCCGGCGCACCCGGCATGACGCGTGCAGCTCCGACATCCCAGGAGGGACGAGCGATGGCGCTGAGGCAACGCCAGCTGCAGGAGCTGCTCCTGCAGTCACTCGAGACCGAGCGCGGCGGGCTCCGGGTGTACGAGACGGCGATCGAGTGCGCGCTGAACGACGACCTGCGCGAGGAATGGGAAGAGTATCTCGAGCAGACGCGGCGCCACGAGCGGATCGTGGCCAGGCTGCTCGAGCAACTCGGCCTCGAGGAGCTCGAGACACCCGGGCGTCGCGCGGTGCGGATGATCGGAGAGAGCCTGGTCGGCGCAATGCGACTCGCGAGGAACGCCCCCAGGGCGCAGGCGAAGGCGCTCGCGAGCGCGCAGCGCGAGGTCGAGCCCGAAGAGGACGAGCACCTGTATCACTCCGCCGGCTGGTGTCGCGAGCTGTGGCTGCTCGACCTCGGGCTGCCCGCGGTGCTGCCGCCGCCCGAGGAGGAGCGCGAGGGGAGCTACTGCGCTCCGTCGCGGGACGCACAGTGATTGCAGCAGTACATCCGATCCTTCGTCTCGATGCCGTGGCCGACGATGCGGCAGCCGCAGTCGTCGCAGGTCGGCGCGAGCAGGTGGATCGCGCACTCGAAGCAGTCGAAGACGTGCGATCTGCCCGCGATCACGACCTGGAATGCCTTGTCGTAGTGATTCCCACAAACCTCACAGGTCGACTCCATGTCCGTTCTCCTGTCCGTATCCCTGAATCGACGCGAGGGTGACGAGCAAATCCCGCGCCAGCTCCAGGAGGTGACCATGCGTGACACCCTGATTCGGTTGGGCAGCTTCGTGGCGGCGATCGCGTTCTCCACGGGCTACGCGGCGCTCGACAGCGCGCAGGACTTCGTGAACCGCGCCGCGGTGAGCGACCGCTTCGAGCTCTCGCTGGCCGAGCTGGCGAAGGAGCGCGGCGACGCTGCATCACGCGCGTTCGCCGCGCGCATCCGGCGCGATCACCAGGAGTCGCAGCGGGAGCTCGAGCGCATAGCCTCGCAGGAGAAGCTCGCGCTGCCGGAGCAGCTCGACGCCCGCCACACGGCGCTGCTCGCGGAGCTGCGCGAGCTCGAGGGGGAGGCCTTCGATCGCGCGTTCGCGCGCGTGCAGGTCGACGTCCAGCGCGAGGCGGTCGCGCTCTACGAGGGCGAGGCGAACGAAGGTGGGGTCTCCTCGCTGCGCGACTTCGCGGAGCGCACCCTGCCCAGGCTGCGCGACCACCTGACGCGGGCGCGCACGCTCTACGAGTGACTCGCTCACGCGAGTGACACCACGAGATCGAGCTCGCCGGTCTGCCGCAGCACGCGCAGGTCGACGTGGTCGCCCGCGCGCTCGACCAGGAGATCGAGCGACGCGCCGTCGACCGCGAGCTCGCGGATCACGAGCCGATCGATGAAGCGCGGAAGCGCGGGTCGCGACAGGCGGATCTGACGCCGGCGCGCGTCGATCGAGAGGCGCAGCACCGCCTGCAGCAGCAGGAACACGCTGGCGGCGGACCAGGCCTGCGGCGAGCAGGCGACGGGATACAAGGTCGGGCCTTCACCGGCGACGCGCGCGAAGCCGCAGAGGAGCTCGGGCAGGCGCGCGTCCTCCATCGCGCAGCTCGCGTCGAACAGTGCCGACAGGATGCGGTTCGCGACCGGGGTCGCGCCGTAGCGGCCGAGCCCGTGGGCGATCAGCGCGTTGTCGTGCGGCCAGACCGAGCCGTTGTGGTAGGACATCGGATTGAAGAGGCGGCTCGACGTGGCCAAGGTGCGCACGCCCCAGCCCGAGAAGAGCTCGTCGCTCGCGAGTGTCTCGGCCACGCGCGCCGCGTGGTCGGGCGACGCGATCCCGGTCAGGAGCGCATGCCCCGCGTTCGAGGCGCGCACGCGGCACGGGCGCTTCTGGCCGTCGAGCGCGAGCGCGTACGAGCCGAGCTCTTCGCACCAGAACGCGCTCTCGAACTGCAGGCGCAGGCGCAGGGCGGCTTGCTCGAGCGTTTGCGCCAGCCGCGGGTCACCGAGCTGCCGCGCGAAGCGCGCCATGCCGAGCTTCGCCGCGTAGACGTAGGCCTGTACCTCGCAGAGCGCGATCGGCCCCTCGGCGAGCGACCCGTCCGCGTGCATGATCGCGTCTCGCGAGTCTTTCCAGCCCTGATTCGCCAGGCCCGAGGGCGAGCGCTGCAGATACTCGACGAAGCCGTCGCCGTCGGGATCGCCGGGGCCGTCGAGCCAGCCGAGCGCGCGCTGAAAGCTGGGCCAGAGCTCGCGCACGAGGTCGTCGTCGCCGGTGCGCTCGTGGTACGCGCTCGCGAGCATCAGAAACCAGGGGGTCGCGTCGACGCTTCCGTAGTATCTGCCGAAGGGCACCTCGCCGAGCGCCGCCATCTCGCCGCCGCGCATCTCGTGCACGATCTTCCCCGGCTCCGCCTCATCGGCCGGGTCGCTCTTCTGCGACTGAGTCGCCGCCAGAAAGCGCAGGACGCCGCGCGCCAGGCCGGGGTCGAGCCAGAGGACCGAGAATGCGGTGACGAGCGCGTCGCGGCCGAACGGCGTGCTGAACCAGGGCACGCCCGCGTACGGGAACGGGCCATGACTCGTCTCGGCCGTCACCATGCCGAGGTCCAGTGCCGAGCGGCGCACCCAGTCGTCGAAGGCGGGATTCGAGGAGTGGATGAACAGCGAGGGCGGCGGCTCGCGGCGGGGCGCGCGCGGCCGCGCGAAGCTGCCGGAGCGCACGGCCTCGGCGGCGCGCATCTCGCACTCGATCGCGATCGTGAGCGGCTGGCGCGCTCCGGGCAGGAGCTCGAGCGCGTAGTGCGCGAAGGCGGCGCCGATGGCCTTCGGTGGCTCGTGAAAGCGCAGCCGCGTGTGGCGCGCGACCCGATCCAATCCGGTGTAGCGCAGCTCGACGCTGGACGCGTCGACGATCGGCGGCGCCATGCTGCCGCGCGCGTCGCGCCGGGCGCCGCGCACCTCGAAGACGTCGGCGAAGTCCGCAGCGAAGGCGAAGTCCAGCTCCAAGGTGACCGGGCTGGCGGCGAAGCTGCGCAGCGCGAGCGCGATGCGCAGGCCGCCGTCGTCGAGCTCGATCGAGCGGTGCAGGTACACGCTCTCGCGCGGCAGGTGAAGCACGCCTTCCTCGCGCACGTCGGCGTTCGTCGCGTGGATCGAGAGTCCCTCGTTGCCGCGCGTGCCCGACGACAGCAGCAGCGGACGCCGCCGCGCCAGGCGGACGATCAGCGCCGACAGGAAGCGGGTGCCGTCGTAGAAGAGCCCGTGCCGGCCGCTCGGTCCGGGGCGGAGATCCCCATGGCGATCGAACAGCGCGAAGCTGTCGCCCCGCGCGAGCACGAGCGAGCGCTCGTCGGTCCCACCCTCCTCGGCGAGGATCGCGAAGCCGGACGGCTCGGGGGTCATGCCAGCATTCGCCGATACACCGCGAGATAGTCGCGCGCCATGCGCTCGGCGCTGAAGCGCGACTCGAACTCCTCCCGGCAGCGCCGCCGGTCGAGCTTCTCGAGCTCGCCGACCGCGCGCACCGCCGCGTCGACGTCGGCGCAGATGAAGCCAGAGACTCCGTGCTCGATCACCTCGGGCACCGAGCCGTGCGGCCAGGCGATCACCGGGGTCCCGCAGGCGAGCGCTTCGATCATGATCAGGCCGAACGGCTCGGGCCAGTCGATCGGAAACAGCACGCCCGCGGCCTGGCCGAGAAACTCGTTCTTGTCGCAGTCGCCGACCTCGCCGACGTACTCGATCAGCGGGTGCTCGAACAGCCCGCGGATCTCGCGCTCGTAGTACGCCTGATCCGCGGCGTCGATCTTCGCCGCGATGCGCAGGCGCCGCCCCGCGCGCACGGCGATCTCGATCGCGCGGTCGACGCGCTTCTCGGGCGAGATCCGGCCGAGGAACGCGAGATAGTCGTCGGGCTCAGCGTGAAACTCGAACAGATCCGGTGGGAGGCCGTGGTGGATCGTCGCCTCCCAGCGCGCGTGCGCGAGCGGGCGGCGCTGGTGGTTCGAGATCGACACGACGCGCTGCTCGCGGTACTCGCGAAACACCGGGCCGAGCACGGGCAGGTCGAGCCGGCCGTGCAAGGTCGTCAGCGCCGGGACGGGTACGCGGCGCGCGAAGGGAAACGCGAGATAGTCGACGTGCGCGTGGATCACGTCGAACTCGCGGGCGCGCTGGAAGACCTGCTCCAGCATGAGCAGGTGACTCGCGACCGGATCGTGCGCTTCGGGGTCGAGGCGCAGCGCGCGCGGCGCGCACGCCACGAGGCGCGCGTTCGTCCGCGAGTCGGCGGAGGCGAACAAGGTGAGCTCGTGGCCCGCGGCGACCAGCGCCTCGGTCAACCAGGAGACGACGCGCTCGGTCCCGCCGTACCCGCTCGGCGGCACCGATTCGTACAGCGGTGAGATCTGCGCGATGCGCATGACGCCCTCCTTACGCTGCGAACGGGAACACCCGGTACGGCGCGCGGATCACCGGCTGCGCGACGTTCCGGACCGCGACACCACCCGGTGTCTTTCCCGCTTCGCAGCCGAGGTGCGCGTGGCCGTGAAGCACGAGATCGGCGCCGGCGGCGTCCACCGCGCGCCCGAGGTAGTGACTGCCGAGAAAAGGATAGATCTCCAGCCGCTCGCCGACCAGCGTATCGGGCACC
>DATFUE010000114.1:0-5715 GCA_035261165.1 Myxococcota bacterium | reverse complement strand
TCCGTCGAGCACGCTCGCGCCCAGCGACGAGTCCGCGAAGAGCACGCGCGCGCCGCGAACCAGCTCGAGGTCGGCGGCGAGCCGCGGATCCCCGGGCGCAGGCTCCGCCGGAGTCACTTCGCGCTCGCAGCCCGAGGCCAGCGCGAGGACCAGAACGACTCCGGCGGCGAGAGCTCGCATCAGGGCGACATGGTGTCGCGGATTTCGCCGGAGGTCACTGTGCGGGCAGGACTCCGGCGTAGATGGTCAGGAACACGTAGCCGTCGATCGGCGTGCCCGTACTGGAGGTCCAACCGTTGACGTTGACGACGATCTGGGTCTGCGAGGCGAGGGAGACGACCGCGTTCGCGACCGAGAGCCCCGCTGCCTCCGCCGTCGCCTGTACGATCACCTGCTCGGGGGCCAGGTTCTTCGGGAACTTCCCCGTGAAGGACACTACGAGGCCCGGTCCTCCCAGCGACCCGGTCACGACGGACTTGGTGCCCTTCCCGCCGAAGGCGGCGACGGCTCCATCGCCGAGGTTGACGCGCGCGAATCCGATGGCCACGCCCGACGCCGCGGAAGTCCCTGCCCGTGCCGGAGCGGCGAGAACGACCAGAGACGACGCGACGAGAAGCGACAGCAGGCGCAACGAGTGACTCCGCATGATCCCCCCAATGTCAGTCCTGAATCAGTCAGTGACTTCACTAAGTCGCGAACTCGAGTGACTTTCGCAAGGCCCGGTCCCGAGGCCGCTCGTGGTGCGCCCGGCGGCCGGCGCCGCCGCGACGGCAGCCGCCAACGCAGCCACGGGTGGCGCCGTTGTACAATGCGCGGCCAGGGAGGGCGTACACATGCAAGTCGCGCCGGTCACGGGTCTGGGAGACGAGATCAACGAGATTCGCCTGCGCACGGCGGAGATCGTCACCAAGGAGATCATCCCCAACGAGAACGCGCTGCGCGCCGGGAGGGGGCGGGAGCTGTTCCGCTCGCTGCAGGCCAAGGTCAAGGAAGCCGGTCTCTGGGCGCCGCACCTGCCGGAGGAGTACGGCGGCATGGGCATCGGCTTCCTGAAGCACGCCTACATGAACGAGATCATGGCCTGGAGTCCCTTCTCGTCCTCCGTGTTCGGCTGTCAGGCGCCCAACTCGGGGAACCAGACGATCCTGGTGAAATACGGGACGCCCGAGCAGAAGAAGCAATGGCTCGAGCCCTTGGTGCGCGGCGAGATCGAGTCGTGCTTCTCGATGACCGAGCCGAACGCCCCCGGCTCCGATCCGTACGCGATCCAGACGCGCGCGGTGCGCGACGGCGACCAGTGGGTGATCAACGGTCACAAGTGGTTCACGTCGAACGGGCGCCGCGCGGCCTTCGCGATCGTCATGTGCCGCACCGAAGGCGACGACGACGGCGGCGGCGTGCGCGACCGCATGACCCAGATCATCGTCCCGACCGACACGCCGGGCTTCAACATCCTGCGCAGCGTCCCGGTCTGGGGTCACGAGCAGGGCGACCATTGCGAGATCAAGTACGAGAACGTGCGCGTGCCGCTCGCGAACGCGCTCGGCCGGCGCGGCAGCGGTCACCAGGCCGCGCAGGACCGGCTCGGAGCGGGGCGCGTATTCCACTGCATGAACGCGGTCGGGCAGATGTGGCGCGCGTTCGATCTGATGGTGCGCCGCTCGGTCGACCGCGAGGTTCACGGCGGCACGCTCGAGACCAAGCAATTCGTGCAGGGCTTCATCGCCGACTCGTACATGGACATCCAGAGCGCGCGACTCATGACCCTGCACTGCGCCCACGTGATGGACGCCGGCGGCGACGTGCGCACCATGATCTCGGCGATCAAGATCTTCGTGCCCGCCGCGCTCTCGCGCGTCGCAGACCGGGCGATCCAGGTGTGGGGCGCAGCCGGTGTCTCGTCGGATCTGCCGCTCGAGGCGATGTACCGCGGCGCGCGCACCCTGCGCATCGCCGACGGCCCCGACGAGGTCCACCGCATCCTGATCGCGAAGAACGTGCTGAAGCGGTACCACGGCGGTGAGTCGTGGGACTTCGGAATGTGAGCTGCAGAGAACGGGCCAAGCCCGGCGCAGCCGAGCGAAGGGAGACAGCAGTGGCGATCAAACGGTTTCCGATCGAGGCGAGTCACATCCTGATGTTCGCGCGCGCGGTGAACGATCCGAACCCGATCTACTCCGACGCCGAGCACGCGCGCAAGAGCGAGGTCGGCGGCATCATCGCCCCGCCGACGTTCACGCAGTCGAGCGCGCAGTTCGACCCGGACTACTTCCTGCGGCCCAAAATCGGCCAGCCGTGGTTCGGCTCGGGCAAGGAGCCGACGGGCGCGGTGCGGCGCCCGTCCGAGGGCCGCGGCACAGGCGCCGCGGCGGGCGGGCTCCATGCCGAGCAGCACTTCGAGTACCACCGGCCGCTGCTCGCGGGCGACGTGCTCACCGCGGAGACGAAGCCGGGCAAGACCTGGGAGCGCGAGGGCAAGCGCGGCGGGAAGCTGCACTTCAGTGAGTCGGTGACCGAGTACCGCAATCAGCGCGGCGAGCTCATGGTCACCGCCCGCGGCGTAGGCGTGCGCACCGAGCGCGTGATCGAGCAAGAGCGTGGGTAGGGTGCCCACGCGGTCATAGGGAGAGCGTGGGTAGGGTGCCCACGCGGTCGTAAGTAGGAGACTCTATGGCGTTGCGAGCAAACCAGTTGAAGATCGGGGACACGCGCGAGGAGATCGTGATCGACAACCTCACGCGCACACAGCTCGTGATGTACGCCGGCGCATCCGGCGACTACAACCCCGTGCACACGGACGAGGTGTTCGCGACCAAGGTCGCCGGCTATCCGACGGTGTTCGCGCACGGCATGCTCTCGATGGGCGCGACCGCGCGCATGCTCACCAACTGGGTCGGCGACGGGCGACTCACGAAGTACGGCGTGCGCTTCGTCGCGCAGGTCTGGCCCGGAGACACCCTGACCGCGCGCGCCACCGTCGAGGGCGTGCGCGACGAGAGCGGCGAGCGCTTCGTGGACCTGAAGGTCGCGACCACGAACCAGAGCGGCCAGGAGGTCATCTCCGGCTACGCCAGCGCGCGCGTCGACCCCTAGAAGGAGCGGCCGCGCGATGCGTTTCGGCAGGTTCACCGGCTTCGAGGCGACGCGGCACGAGCCGGGGATCGCGCTGCTCCAGCTCGACCAGCCCGAGCGGCTGAACGGCATGACGCAGGCGCTGAAGCGCGACCTGGTCGAAACACTCTTGCAGGCGCAGATGGACGACTCCGTGCGCGTGGTCGTCTTCACGGGCTCGGGCCGCGCGCCCGAGAGCTCGGATCGCGAGCGACTCAGTGCGCCGATCCCCCCGGGGCACGACACCGAGATCGGCACCTACGAGGGCCTGCGGGCGCTGTCCCAGCCGCTGAACCTCGCGGTGCGCGGTCTCGACAAGCTCTCGATCGCGGCACTGAACGGAGTGGCGATCCAGACCGGCTTCTCGCTCGCGCTCGCGTGTGACTTCCGGATCGCCGCGGAGAGCGCGCGCCTGGGCAGCGCGACCCTGCGCTTCGGGCTCCTGCCCGACGAGGGCGGTCAGTACCTGCTCGTGCAGCACCTCGGCGTCGCGCGCGCGCTCGACTTCCTGATGCACAAGCGCATCGTGTCCGCCGCCGAGGCGCACGCCCTCGGCCTGGTGCACGAAGTCGTGCCGGATGGGCGGCTCCTGGGTCGCGCGCTCGAGCTCGCGCGCGAGCTCGCCGAAGGCCCGCAGGTGGCGATGCGACTGCTGAAGCGCTCCTTGTACAACGCCGCGCAGCTCAGCTTCGAGCTCGCCTGCGACGAGATAGCCGCCAAGACCGCGATCTCCGACCACCACCCCGACGCGCGCGAGGGCGTGCGCGCGTTCCAGGAGAAGCGGGCGCCGCGCTTCAATCGCTGGCTCGAGAAGTGAGCGCAGGCCGCGGAGACTCGGAGTCACCGGGCGTGGCGGCGCCCGTGCGCGCGCCGCTGCAGGGCACGGTCGTATCGATCGACGTCGCCGAGGGCGACGCGGTGCATGCCGGCCAGGCGCTGCTCGTGCTCGAGGCGATGAAGCTCGAGCACCTGGTCGAGGCGCCGAGCGCAGGCGTCGTCCGCGGGCTCTCGGTGGGGGTCGGTGACTTGGTGCAGGAGGGTCAGGAGCTCGCGTACGTCGAGCGCGGCGCGGGCTCCGGCGCGCGCCCGCTCGAGGCGGCCGCCCGGGACCTCGCCCACATCCGCCCCGACCTGGCCGAAGTCGCGGACCGCCACGCCCTCGGTCTGGACGCGCGCCGTCCCGACGCCGTCGCGCGCCGGCGCAAGACCGGGCAGCGCACCGCGCGCGAGAACGTCGACGAGCTGGTCGATCCCGGCACCTTCGTCGAGTACGGGCCGCTGGTCATCGCGGCGCAGCGCCGGCGGCGCGCGCTCGACGACTTGATCGCGCGCACCCCCGCGGACGGTCTCGTCGCGGGCATCGGGCGCGTGAACGGCGAGCTGTTCGGCGACACGCGCACGCAGACGGTCGTGCTCTCGTACGACTACACGGTGCTCGCGGGCACGCAGGGCCAGCAGAACCACCGCAAGAAGGACCGCATGTTCGAGCTCGCGCGCGAGCAGCGGCTCCCGATCGTGTTCTTCACCGAGGGCGGCGGCGGTCGGCCTGGCGACACGGACGCCGCCGGGGTCTCGGGCCTCGACTGTCTCGCGTTCGCGCTGTTCGCCGAGCTGTCGGGGCTCGTGCCGTTGGTCGGGATCACGTCGGGCTTCTGCTTCGCGGGCAACGCCGTGCTGCTCGGCTGCTGCGACGTGATCATCGCCACCGCGGGCTCGAACATCGGCATCGGCGGGCCGGCGATGATCGAGGGCGGCGGACTCGGCGTCGTGCGCCCCGAGGAAATCGGTCCGCTGGACGTCCAGACACAGAACGGTGTCGTCGACCTGGCCGTGGCGGACGAGCCCGAGGCCGTGCGGGTCGCGAAGCAATATCTCTCGTACTTCCAGGGCGCGGTCGCGCGCTGGGAGTGCGAGGATCAGCGCGCGTTGCGCGAGATCGTGCCCGAGAACCGGCTGCGCGCCTACGACGTGCGCAAGGTGATCGACGGCCTCGCCGACGTCGCTTCGGTGCTCGAGCTGCGCCGCTCCTTCGGCCACGGCGTGATCACTTCCCTGCTTCGCGTCGAGGGCCGGCCGCTCGGCGTGATCGCCAACAACCCGAACCACCTCGGCGGCGCTCTCGACCGCGACGGCGCCGACAAGGCCACGCGCTTCATGCAGCTCTGCGACGCGTTCGACCTGCCGATCCTGTTCCTGTGTGACTGCCCGGGAATCATGGTCGGCCCGGAGATCGAAAAGACCGCGCTGGTGCGCCACGCCTCGCGCATGTTCGTGAACGCGGCGAGCCTCACGGTGCCGTTCTTCACCATCATCCTGCGCAAGGGCTACGGGCTCGGCGCGCAGGCGATGGCGGGCGGCAGCTTCAAGGCTCCGCTGTTCACGGTGTCGTGGCCGACCGGCGAGTTCGGCGGCATGGGCCTCGAGGGCGCGGTGAAGCTCGGCTACAGCAAGGAGCTCGCCGCCGTCGCGGACTCCGCGCAGCGCGAGACCCTGTTCAACGAGATGGTCGAGCGCATGTACCAGATCGGCAAAGCCGTGAACGTCGCCTCGCACTTCGAGCTGGACGACGTGATCGACCCCGCCGACTCGCGGCGCTGGATCGCG
>DATFUE010000113.1:0-2140 GCA_035261165.1 Myxococcota bacterium | reverse complement strand
GTGCGAGCTCTCGGGGAACGTGTCGACCACGCGGACGCCCTTGTCGGCCAGCGCGTCCGTCGTGTAGACGATCCCGAGCGGCGCCTCGCCGCGAGATACGAACGCCAGCGCGGCGCGCACGTTCTCCGCGCGCACCAGGCGGTCCGCGACCTCGTCCCAGACGCCGAGCGAGGTGAGCGCCGAGCGCGCGTATCTTCCGACCGGCACGTACTCCGGGTCGCCCGTGGCGAGCCGGCCCGTCGGGCCGAGGGCCTCCGCGAGCTTGAACCCCGGGACGATGCGGAGCTTCGCGTCGCTCGCCACGGGCGCGATCAGCACGAGGCGATTGGAGAGCAGGTCAATGCGCGTAGCGAGGTCGATCCCGTTGCGCTTCGCCACGTAGTCCATCCACTCGCCGTCGGCCGAGGCGAACACGTCGGCTCGCGCGCCGGCCTCGAGCTGGCGCGCGAGCGCGGAGCTCGCGGCGTAGGAGAACTTCACGCCCTGGCCGGTCTCGCGCGTGTAGGCCGCGCCGATCTCGTCGAACGCGTTGGTGAGTGACGCGGCGGCGAAGACCAGGAGCTCCGGCTGGGCTGCGTCCTGCGCGCGCGCGGGTGCGGCAATCCAAAGCGGGATCGGTGAGCTCAGGGCTGCGAGCAGGAGTAGACGTCTCGTTATGTTCATCCGAATATAACGATACTCGCTGGCCGCTTTGGACTTCAACTCCGGCGCGCGAGTCGCGCCGGAGTATCATGTGGGACGATGGCGAAGCGGAGCTCCATCGAGGTGCGCCTGCGCATCGACTTCGCGCCGAGCGGCTCGGTCGGCCCGGGGAAGATCGCGCTGCTCGAAGCAATCGAGGCGAGCGGGTCGCTGTCCCAGGCGGCGCGCGAGCTCGGCATGAGCTACCGGCGCGCCTGGGGCCTGCTCGACGACCTGAACCGCGCCCTGCGCGAGCCGGCCGCTAGCGCGAGCGTCGGCGGCGCGGGCGGCGGCGGCGCGAAGCTCACGAAGTTCGGGCGCGCGCTGATCGCGGCGTACCGCGAAGTCGAGCGGATCGCTGCGGGCGCGGCCAAGGCGCGCTTCGCGAGCAGAGAGGCCGCCAAGACTCCGGCGCGGCGGGGAGGCGCCGCGCTGCGCCGGCCACTCACTCGCCCGCTCGCGAAGCCTCGGGCGGCGCGTAGGCGCGCGACCAAGCGGCGTTGACGAGCAGGAACACGCGCCGGCCGGGCGCGAGCGCGGACGCCGCGGCCGCTCCGCGCACGACGCGCGCCAGCAGCGTGGCGCCGCCGACGTCGACCTCGACCAGGAGCGACTGACTCGCGTCGGGCTCGAGCGAGACGACCACCCCCTCGAGGACGTCCGCCGCCACGGCCGCGGGCGGCGCCGCGAGGGCGATCAGCACGTCGCGGGCGAGCAGGTGAACGCGCACGCGGCGTCCCGGCCAGGCTTCGTCCATCGAGACGCGCACCGAGTGCGCCCCGAAGCGCACGCGCGTGAGTCCCGTCTCGGGGTCGCGCGCCTCGGCCTCGCCGTCGATCACCGCGCCGATTCCCTCCGTTCCGACGATCGCGCGCAGAGGGGCGGAGCGGCACAGGCTCGCGACGTCGCCCTGAATCGCCACGCTGCCGTTCTCGAGCACGACCACGTGGGTCGCGAGGCGCACGACCTCGTCGAACTGGTGACTCACGTACACGATCGGCATGCGCAGGCGGCTGCACAGGCGTTCGAGGTAGGGCAGGAGCTCGCCGCGGCGCGCGAGGTCCTGCGAGGCGAGCGGCTCGTCGAGCATCAAGAGACGCGGCTGCGACAGGAGCGCGCGGCCGATCGCGACCCGGTGCCGCTCGCCGCCGGAGAGCTGCTGTGGGCGGCGGCGGAGCAGGGCGCGCAGCCCGAGCAGGTCGACGACCTCGTCCAGCTCGATGCGCTGCGCTCCGCTCTCCGCGCGCCGCAGCCCGTAGCGCAGGTTGCCCAACACACTTCGGTGTGGGAAGAGGCGCGCGTCCTGGAACACGCAGCCGATGCGGCGGTGCTCCGCGGCCACGTTCGTCTCGCTCGCGGCGAAGAAGACGTCGCCGTCCAGCGCGATCCGGCCTGCCTCGGGCGTGAGCAGCCCCGCGATCGCGTGCACCAGCGTCGTCTTTCCGCAGCCGGAGCGGCC
>DATFUE010000112.1:0-12621 GCA_035261165.1 Myxococcota bacterium | reverse complement strand
CTCTGCTGCCGCCGCGCTCGGCGATCGCTCGGAGAACGCCGAGTACATCTACGGCAAGAAGCGGCTGCGCGAGATCGACCGGCGCATCCAGTTCCTGCGCAAGCGCTTCGACCAGCTGGTAGTCGTGAAGCCGGGCGAGGTCGCGCGCGACCGCGCGTACTTCGGCGCCTTCGTCACGCTCGAGGACGAGAGCGGCGCCGAGCTCCGCTACCGCCTGGTCGGCCCCGACGAGAGCGACGTGGCTAGCGGCGCGATCAGCATCGAGTCACTCATGGGCCGCGCCCTCGTGGGCAGGCGCGTGGGCGACGAGGTCGAGGTGCAGCGGCCCGTGGGCCGCGCGCGTTTCACTCTGCTCGCGATCCGCTACGAGGACGGATGAGTCACTCGGACCCGCCGCGGCTCGCGCGGCTTCTGCAGCGGCTCGTGAGTGCCGAGCCACCACGCCGGGTGGAAAATCAACGTGTCGAGAGCGACGCCGACCGGATGCAGCGCGTACGCGACGATGCGCAGCGGGTGACCCGAGCGCCGCGGGTCGTAGCGCGTCGTTCCCGCCCGTGCCGGCAGGGCCAGCGCGGAGAGCCCGAACGCGAGGGCAAGCGCGACGGCGAGCGTTCGAATCGGCATCTCGACTTCCCTTTTTACCAGGCTTCGGATCGGCGCGCAGTGACGAACACCATAGCGCTCACGGCTCGATGAGGCCTTCCTGCGCCACGCTCGCGACGCGCTCGCCGCCGCGCCCATAGACCGCGCCGAGCACGAGGCCGCGGCCCGCGCTCGCCGCCGGGCTGCGGCAGTCGTAGAGCAGCCAGTCGGACAGATCCGGCGGGCGGTGCAGCCAGAGCGCGTGGTCGAGGCTCGCCGGCGCGCGCTCCAGCCAGTGCACGCCGTGGGGTCGCGCGGCCGCGCGCAGCAAGGTTCGATCGGTCGCGTAGACCAGGAGCGCGATCGCGAGCAGCGGATCCTCGGGCGGCGTGCCGCGCAGGCGCATCCAGGCGGCGCGCGACGGCGCCGAGCGCGCGCCGGGCGCGTCGCGCTCGGGCTCGAGCACGCGCACGTCGAAGGCCTCGAAGTCGCGCCGCGGGCGCGTGTCGTCGGCGAGCTTCGCGCGTACCTCTTCCCAGTCGGCGAGCCCTTCGGGCCCGGACTGGGTCGGCATCGGATCGGCGTGCGCGATGCCGCGGGTCATGCGCGTGAAGCTGGCCGCGAGATGGAAGATCGCTCGCCCGTCCTGGTGCGCGACCACGCGGCGCGCCGCGAAGCGCCGCCCGTCGCGCGTGCGCTCGACCTCGAAGCGGATCTCCGAGTCGAGCCTGCCCGGGCGCAGGAAATACCCGTGCAGCGAGTGGAGCGCGCCGGCGGTCGCCGAACGCCCCGCCGCCACCACCGCCTGCGCCGCGACCAGACCGCCGAACAGCCGCGCGCGGCCCGTGCCCGCGCCGGCGAGATACTGGTCGCCGCCCAGGTCGCGCAGCGCGAGCCGCTGCAGGAGCCGCGCGAGCCGCGGCGGGTCCGAGTGACTCATCCGTCCTCGTAGCGGATCGCGAGCAGCGTGAAACGCGCGCGGCCCACGGGCCGCTGCACCTCGACCTCGTCGCCCACGCGCCTGCCCACGAGCGCGCGGCCGATGAGTGACTCGATGCTGATCGCGCCGGTCGCCACGTCGCTCTCGTCGGGGCCGACCAGGCGGTAGCTGAGCTCGGCGCCGCTCTCGTCCTCGAGCGTGACGAAGGCGCCGAAGTACGCGCGGTCGCGCGCGACCTCGCCCGGCTTCACGACCACCAGCTGGTCGAAGCGCTTGCGCAGGAACTGGATGCGCCGGTCGATCTCGCGCAGCCGCTTCTTGCCGTAGATGTACTCGGCGTTCTCCGAGCGATCGCCGAGCGCGGCGGCAGCAGAGACCTCACGCGTCACGCGCGGGCGCTCGACCCGCCACAGGCGCTCGAGCTCTTCCTGCAGGCGCTGCGCGCCCTCGGGCGTGATGTGGATCTTCCTGCTCGGCGTCGACACTCTCCGCCGAGATAGCGCGCGCGACGCCCGGGCGCACCCTGTGCTCCAATCGGCCCATGAGCGGCATGCACGAGCCGGCGCGCGAGCTTCCGCTGCTCACGCGCGCCGACGTGTTGGTCGTCGGCGGCGGGACCGCCGGGGTCGCGGCGGCGGTGGGGGCCGCGCGCTCCGGCGCGCGCGTCGTCCTGGCCGAGGCGTCGAGCTCCCTCGGCGGGCTCGCGACCAACGGCCTGATCGCGCTCCTGCTCACGCTCGACGACGGCCGCGGCAAGCAGGTGATCGGCGGGCTGTGTCAGGAAGTCAGCGAGCGGATGCAGGCGCTCGGGGGCGCGTTCGCGCCGCCGAGCGAGCATTGGGGTCGGCGGGATCCCGAGCTGCTGAAGCTCTACGCGAGCTGGGGCCTCGTCTGGGGCGGCGCGCGCGCCGAGCACGTGGTGCGCTACTCGGTCGCCTACGACCCCGAGGTGCTGCGCGAGGTGTTGAACGACCTCGTGACACAAGCCGGTGTAGAGCTGCTCCTCCACGTGTGGGCGGCGCGCGCGCTGCTCGAGGGCGATCGGATCGCGGGGGTCGCCTTCGAGTCGCGCGCGGGCCGGCACGCGATCGCCGCCGACGTCGTGATCGACGCGACCGGCGACGGCCACGTGCTCGCCTCCGCGGGCTGCGCCTTCGAGCTCGAGCGGGTGCATCCGTGGCTCTGGTTCCGCATCGGCGGGATCTCCGACGTCGACGCGGCGATCGCGGACGGGGCGCCGCTGTTCCGCACGCCCAACGCGGGTCAGGCGCTCCTGCCCTGGGGCAGCGTGACTCGCATCGACCGGAAGATCGACGCCACGGACCCGCGCGATCTGACCTTCGCCGAGCTCGCCTGCCGGCGCATGGTGATGGAGGAGTTCCGCGCGCTGCGCGAGCGGCACGTCGAGCTGCGCGACGCACATCTGTGTGAGATCGCGCGGCTGATCGGCGTGACCGAGAGCCGCCGGCTCGTCGGGCGCACGGTGCTCGCGCACGCCGACCGGCAGCACCCGCTGCCGGGGGCGATCGCGATCACGGGTCATTGGACGAAGTACGGCGCGGTCTATGCGATCCCGTACGGCTGTCTCCAGGCGCGCGAGATCGCGAACCTCCTCGTCACCGGACGGTGTATCTCGTCCGACCACAGCACGCACAACGCCACCAAGGAGATCCCGCCCTGCTTCGCCACCGGCGAGGCGGCCGGCTGCGCCGCGCTGCTCTCGCTCGAGCGCGGCGGGCGCGTCGCCGAGGTTCCGGTCGAGACCCTGCGCGAGCGCCTGCGCGCCCGCGGCGCGATCGTCGACTACGCCTTCTGAGTGAGCGCGCCCGACGTCGGAGTCGTGAGCGCGCGCGTCTCGAGCAGCTCGGACACGACCAGCCCGCGCGCCGCGGCGCCGTCGCCGCCGAGTGACTCGAGAGGCGTGAGCGTGGCGACGAGCTCCTCGAGCGCGCGCCGCTGCTCGGGCCGCACGTCCCGGAACGCGAGGCCGAAGCCGCGCGGGCCGTGGTCGCACACGATCTCGGCCTCCACCACCAGCGGCGAGCCACCCGCTGCGCCGTAGAGCCCGAGCGCGAGCCGCTGCCCGACGGCGAGGCCGGGCTGGCGCGCGATGCGAATTCCATCCGTCGAGAGATCATGTCCCAGCACGACCTGCGGCGCCTCGGCCGCCGAATGCGTGATCGCGGCGACGCGCCGCCCGTAGGCGCGGCGTTCGGTCTTGCGCCGCTCGCGCGCCGGCTTCCTCGGCACTTCCTTGAGCTGAGACACACGCGTGCCCGGGTGACTGCCGCTGAGAATCGCCTCGAGCTCCTGGTTCGCGTCCGGGGGCAACGGGTCGAGGTCCACCGCGACCCACCAGGCCATCGCCCCGCCCCTCACTCCCGGCTCGCGGCTCGCGCGCGACACGTGTCCCGAGAGCGCGTCGAGCGCCTCGCTGCGCAGCTCCGCGGGCAGCTCGAGCGAAATCCAGTCACCGGGCTCGAGCGGCTCGCCGACGCGAAAGCGCGCGGCCGACGCGGACAGCTCCAGGAGCTTCGCCGTGTGCGTCGTCTGGCCCACGCGCACACGCGCCTCGCAGCCGAGGGGCAAGCGCGCGCGCGTGCGGCGCTCGTCGCGCTCGTGCACGAGCATCGCGATCAAGAGGCGCAGCGTCTCTTGATCGACGGCGCTATGCACCAAATAGTGTACGCCGAGGTCGCGCAGCCGGGCGCGCAGCTCACCGAAGTCCTGACCGTGCACGCACAGCCAGAGCGGCTCCGGCGCGCCGTCCGCGGGCGGACGCGCGCCGAGCTCGAGCGCGCGGCGCCCGCTGGTGATCAGCAGGTCGCGAGCCGGCGGCAGCTCCGCGAGGTCCGCGGGCCGCCGACAGAGCGCGAAGTCCGAGCCGAGACCCTCGAGGATGACGCGCACGCGATCCAGCTCGCCGTCGTCGAGCAGCACGACCGAGGCCGACTCTCCCACGCCTTCGCGTTTCGGTCGCCCCACGGTGCAGCTGAAGGCGATCGCGAGACGTCTCCGGACCCGGCGTAGGGGCCGTCCTCTCCGGGCGTAGGGGATGGTCGTCACCCGGCCTAAGGGACGGTCCTCGGATACGCAACGAGCTCGGCGTCGAAGCTCGGATCGCCGCCCTCCGCGGGATCGCGGCGAATCGCCACGGCGAGCGCGTTCGTGCCGGCGCCGAGCAGGCTCGGATCGAGCCGGCGGTGCACCAGGATCGGCTCGGCCGTCTCCGCCGCTCGCGGCCCGCGCGACACGAGCCAGCGGGCCTCGCGCTCCGGGTTGCGCTCGACGCGCGCCACCTCGCGGCCGTTCAGATAGGCGACGGCCGGCTGATCGCGCGGCAGCCCGAGCTCGAGCCCGGCGAGTGACTGCGGACGAGTCACTTCGAACTCGATGCGGTAGTAGGTCGTGCGCGGGGGCGCGCCCGCGGCCGCGCCGCGATCGACGATACGAAATGGTGTCGCCGCCGCGGGCCAGAGGCTTGCGTCGAAGCCCGGATCGCCCCAACCGGCCTTGGGCTCGACGCCGTCGAGGAGCTTCCAGCTCGAGCCCGCGGAGACCAGCGCCTTCGGCACGGGCAGCTGACTCGAGGCCGCCAGTGAGAAGGCGTCGCGGGTCGGATCGCTCTCGCTCACGAACTCGGCGGCGGCGCCCGCGCGGGTCAGGTCGATGCGCAGCGCGCCGTAACGCTCGAGGCGGATCACGCTTCCGTCCTGCCGCTCGCGCAACGCGTACAGGCGCATGCCTCCGGTCCCGACCACGACGTAGGGCATGCCGCCGACGTCGAAGCGCTCGTAGTCGTGGTCGTGCCCCGACAGCACCGCGGTCGCGCCCCAGGCGCGGAACGGCCACTGCAGCTCGGGGGTCGAGCCGTGCGGCCCCGACGAGAACGGCGGGTGGTGAAACACCACCCAGCGGTGCGGTGCGGTGGAGCGCGCGAGCGCGTCGCGCAGCCAGAGCGCCTGGCGCGAGTCGCGCGTGATGCCGTCGGGCTCGTGCGGATCGCTGTCCAGGAAAAACAGCTGCACGGGTCCGCGCTCGAGCTCGTAGTAGCGCTCGTTGCCGGGCAGCTCGAAGTAGTCGAGGTACGGCTGCGCCCCCGCGGCCTGCCAGTCGTGATTGCCAAGCGCCGGAAAGAAGCGGTTCACGGCCGCACCCGGCCCGAACGCACCGCGGTAGGGCGCGATGAACTTCGCGTAGTGCTTGCCGATGTTCCTGTCGATCGTCTCGGCCGCGCCGGCGGGGTAGTTGTTGTCTCCGACCGTCACGACGAGATCCGGTTGGAATCCAGCCACGAGCGCCGCGACTTGCGCTTCTTCCGGAGTGTCTCCGCCGAAGTCGCCGATCACCGCGACGCAGAGCGGCTGCTCGCGCCCGCAGCCGAGCGCGAGAAGCAGTCCGAGCCCCATCCCCCAGAAGCGGTTCATCGCGGCGGCGGAGCGTAGCGGCGCAACCCGCGCGTGGCACACCGGTTGCTCTCGAAGGATCGTACTAAGCTGAATTCGAACCGGAACGAGAGAAGGAGGGAGACATGCAGCCCAAGTGGATCGCCGCGTTGGTTTTGGTGATCGGGGTCACGCTGCTGGCCGGTGCAGCCCGAGCCAACGACAACCCGGTGCGGCAGTGCATCGCCAGCGCGCGCGCCGAGAACAAGACCTGCACGCAGTTGTGCAAGGACGACTTCCTATCCGCGATCGACACCTGCCGCGGGACGAATCACGACTGCGCCCAGGTGGCGCGAGACACGCGCGAGGCATGTGTCTCGGACGTGCTGCACGCGCTCGCGCAGTGTGTCCAGGACACCTGCGCCGTCTTTCACGACCTGATCGAGCAGTGCCGGGCGAGCTTCGCTGCCGGGACGCCCGAGCGCGACGCCTGCATCGACGGCGCGCAACTGCAGAACTTTCAATGCCGCGATCAGTGCCGCGAGAGCGTCCAGCTGTTCCAGGGCCTGAAGACCTGCCGCGACGAGTTCAGGGCGGACATCAAGGCCTGCACTCCGCCGGTGGTGATGGCTCCATGACTTAATGACTTCGTTCGTCTTCGGCTCACTGCGCGCGCCCTTCCGATGATCGCATGGGCACGCTACCCACGCTCCGGCGCTTGCGTGTTCAGTAGCGGGGTCGAGAAGACTCGGAGTGACCAAGCTCAGTCACTCATTCACTCACCCAACCCGGGGAGCCCGGCGGGGGCCGGAGCCGGCTGAGGGGGGTCCCGTACTCGGGGGGACCCCCGAAGCGGCGACGGACACCGTCCGGGCGGCGCCACGGAATCCGAAAAGTGCAGCCCGAGCGCTCGCCGGATGCCGACGAGTGGGTTTCGCAGCGAGTCCGCGAGCGAGAAGGGACCCACGAGGAGGCGCCGGCGACGCGCGGGCGGCGAGTCAGATTGTTCTACGCTCGCTTGCGGTCTGAACCGGGGCGGTATCGCGTTTGCGATACCGCCCCGGCCGTGTACGCGAACGCGGGTCTACGCCTGCGTCATTTCCTTGATCAGCTGCGAGACCTTCTGTGCCTCGGGGCTCGGAGCGCCGGCCATTTGCATCTGCATCAGCTTGGCCATGTCGCCCTCGACGCGGATCTGACCCGACATGAACGCCTGCATCGCGGCCTGCTGGTTCTGATCCACCAGCATCGCCTTCGCGACCGGGAACGGAATCACGAGCTTGGTCGGCGCGTCGGCCGCGTGACCCTTCACCATACGTCCGTTGTCCATGCGGAAGGCGACGTCGCCGCTGGGGCCGCCGGTCACCTGCATGTTGATCTTGAGATCCTTGATCGCCGGGGGCACGGGCGGATTGACCTCGGCCTGAATCTTCTCAGCCGCGGCAAACCAACCGTCCGAAAGAAATACCTCTGCCACTGGAATCCTCCTCTGGGAATCGGGGTGCGCGGCGATTATCGACTCACGGCCCAGGCAGTTTCAAGCTCGGCTCCGCCTCGCGGCGCGCGGTCGCTCCGCGACCGCTGCACTACCGAAGCTGCGACGACGAGTACTCGAGGATGCGCCGCGCCACGATCAGCTGGTTGATCTGCTGCGTGCCCTCGTAGATGTCGTTGATCTTGGCGTCGCGCATCCACTTCTCGACCAGGAGCTTCTTCGAGTAGCCGACCGGGCCGAGCAGCTCGACCGCCTTCTGCGTGATCTTCGTAACCGCGAGGCCGGCCTTGGCCTTGGCCATCGAGGCCTCGAGGTTGTTCGGCTTGCCGCGGGTCATCATGCTCGCCGCGCGCCAGGTGAGCAGCCGGGCGGCCTGCAGCTCCGCCTGCATGTCGATCACGTCGCGCTCGAGCGCGGTGACCTCGCGCGGCGGCGCATCGAAGCGCAGCGCCACGCCCTGCCGGCCGAGCTCCTCGATCAGGAAGTCGAGCGAGGCGCGCCCGACGCCGACGGCCATCGCGGCGACGATCGGGCGACTGGCGTCGAAGGTCGCCATCGCGCCCTTGAAGCCCTTGTCCCCGCCGCGTGTTCCCTCGCTGGGCGTCTCGCTCTCGCTCTTCGGCTTCGGCGGACGCCCGAGCAGGTTGCCCGACGGCACGCGGCAATCCTCGAACACCAGGGTCGCCGTGTCGGAGGCGCGGATGCCGAGCTTCTTCTCGAGCCCGACGAGGCGCATGCCCGGAGTCTTCGCGGGCACGACGAACGACTTGATGCCGCCGCGCCCGAGTGACTTGTCGATCGTCGCCCAGACGACCACGAAGCCGCCTTCGACCTGCGATGCGCCCTCGCCCGCAGTGCAGAAGATCTTGGTGCCGTTGAGCAGCCACTCGTCCGTCGCCGCGTCGAAGCGCGCCGTGGTCTGGATCGCCGCGGAGTCGGAGCCCGCGTTCGCCTCGGTGATCGCCATCGCGCCCCAGATCGGGTGAGTCGACTCGCGGAACGGGCGCAGGAACCTCTCGCGCTGCTCGGGTGTGCCGGTGGCCGCGACCGCCGAGCCACCGAGCGCGGCGGTCGGCATGCGCAGATACAGCGCCGCGTCGCCGAAGCACAGCTCCTCGGCCTGGATGCACACCTGCACGAAGCCGTCGCTCGGGCCGGTCGCGCTTCCCGGGGCACCCGCGCGCGCGTGGTTCCAGTAGTAGTCGACCCACTCGACGGGCAGCGCGTGCTCCTGCTCGTCGTACTTGCGCGAGATCGGGCGCATCTGCTCGAGCGCCATGCGCCGGTACCAGGCGCGCGCCTGCACGCTGTTGTCGGTCGGGTCGAACGAGATCACACCGGCCTCCTACACCAGAGTGAGCGCCTCGAAGCAGGCGAAGCCGCGCGCGTTGCGCAGCAAGAGCTCGGGCAGATACTCGCGCACGTAGCCGTGTCCGCCGAAGACCTGAACCGCGCCGTCGGCGACCTCGAGCGCGACGCGGCGCACCTGGTGGATCGCGAGCGCGGCCTCGCGCGTGGCGTCCTCGCCGCGGTCCAGCTTCCACGCGGCTTCCCAGGCGAGCAACCGCGCGCCGTCGATCTCGATCGCCATGTCAGCGAGCTTGAATGCGATCGCCTGCTTGGTCGCGATCGGCGCGCCGAACGCCTGGCGCTGCTTCGCGTAGTCGCGCGCGAGCTCGAACGCGGCGCGCGCGACGCCGACGCCGAGCGCGGCCAGGCCGACCCGCCCGCGCGCGACGAGCGCGCGCAGATCCGGGCTCGTCTCTCCGCCGAGGCGCGCGTCGCCGGGGACGCGGACGCCGTCGAGCCCGAGCTCCACGAGCGGCAGCGCGCGCACACCCATGTAGGCCTCGGGAGTCACTTTCAGCCCCGCCGCGTCGCTCGGCACGATGAACCCCGCGAGCGACTCGCCTGCGCTCGCCAACACCAGGACGTGTCGCACGCCGAAGAGCCAGGGCACGAGACACTTCGCGCCGTCCAGCACCCAGCCGCCGGCGTCGCGGCGCGCGCGGGTGCGCGGCCGATACGCGTCCGAGTCGAAGCGCGGCTCGACCAGGGCCAAGGTACCCGCGCAGCTCGCGTTCGCGATCAGCTCCGGCAGCAGCGCGGCCTTCTGCGCCGCGGTCCCGAAGTCCGCGACCGGCAGCGCGAGCAGGCTCGGCGCCAGCACGGCGAGCGCGAGCGCGAGGTCGCCGAAGGCGAGCTCCTCCGCGACCAGCGCGCCGGTGAGCGCGCTGCGCGAGCCGCCGCCGCCAAACTCCTCGGGCAGGCTGTTCGCGACGAGCCCGAGCTCGTGCGCGCGGGCGAGCAGCTCGCTCGGTGTCTTCGCGGACTCGTCGGATTCGCGCGCCAGCGGCCGCAGCTCGCTCGCCGCGAACTCGCGCACCGTGTCCACGATCAGCGTCTGTTCCTCGGTCGGCTCGAACTCGATCACACGGGCGATTATGTCAGACTGAACCCATGGCTGAACCCACCAACGACACGGAAATCCGGCGCATCCTGTCCGAGACGCGAACCATCGCACTCGTCGGCGCGAGCCCGAAGCCGGAGCGCGACAGCCACGAGGTCATGGCCTTCCTGCAGACCCGGGGCTATCGCGTGATTCCGGTGAATCCGGTCTGCGCGGGCGAGACGATCCTGGGCGAGCGCGTCCGCGCGAACCTCGCGGAGATCGACGAGCCGATCGATCTCGTCGACGTGTTCCGGAACTCGGAGGCCGCAGGCGCAGTCACCGACGAAGCGATCGCCGCCAAGGCGCGCGTCGTCTGGATGCAGCTCGGGGTGGTGAACGAGGCGGCGGCGGCGCGCGCGCGCGCCGCGGGGCTCGCGGTGGTGATGGACCGCTGCCCGAAGATCGAGATCCCGCGCCTCAAGATTCCGCCCAAGCCCTGATCAAGTGATGCGCGATCGCGACCGGCGGCGGGACGAACACGCCGCCCGCGCCCGGCTGCGCGAGTGACTTCAAGACGTCGGCGCGGGTGAACCAGCGCGCGTCCTCGAGCTCGCTGCGGTCCACGGTGACTTCCGACGTCTCCGCGTGCGCGATGCAGCCGATCATCAGCGACGACGGGAACGGCCAGGGCTGCGACGCGAAGTAGCGCACCGCGCCGATCAGGATGCCCGACTCCTCCTGGACCTCGCGGCGCACCGCTTCCTCGAGTGACTCTCCGGCCTCCACAAAGCCCGCGAGCGCCGAGTACATCTGCGCCGGCCAGCCCGCCTGACGGCCCAGAAGACAGCGTTCGCCCGACTCGACGAGCATGATTACGACCGGGTCCGTGCGCGGGAAGTGCTGCGCGTCGCACTCGTCGCACTCGCGCATGTAGCCGGCGTCCTTCACGCTCGTGGTCCTTCCGCAGACCGCGCAGAAGCGGTGGCGCGCGTGCCAGTCGAGCATCTGGCGACCCTGCGCGGCGATCCCCGAGTCACTCGCCGGCAAGGTCGCCGCCGCCGCGCGCAGCTCGACGAAGCTCGCCGAGCCCGCCAGCCCGAGCTCCGTGACCGGATCGTGGAGCGGCGTGATGTCGACCGCGAAGTGCGACACCTCGTCGCGCACGCCCAGGAACACCGCGCCCGTGCGCGCGTCCTGCACCGAGCGGATCCCCCCGGTCGCCCAGGCGAGCTCCGGCTTCTCGGCCTTCAGCAACACGTTCAGGCGCCAGAACGGGAGGAAGCGGCTCGTCTCGCTCTCGAGCTGCGCCGCGATCCAAGCGGCGTCGCGCCGCCGATGATTGGCGCGATCGAGAGGATTTCCCGCGAACACCAGAGCGCTAGACACGCGCGCAGCGTACACGAGCCGGCAAGTCACGCGCAGCCAGATGCGGACAGGGGACTAAAACTCCGCCGGCCTCGCGCCGAAAGGCCTGCCGGAGGGGGAGATCGAAGCCGCTCTGGAGAGCGGCGGGGGTGAGCATTCATGGCTGGCAAGGCCGGCAAGCGCAGGGCGCTCGAGAGCGAATTCGAGCAGCTCCTGCTGGACGTCTTGGAACAGGACTACGACCTAGCGGTGCGCCACGCGACGGAGCGCATCGAGCGGCGCAAGCGCGACCTCGCCACGCTGCAGTTCGAGTGGCACTACGACAAGACCCGCGCGGCCAAGGCCGTGGTGCGGGTCGCGGGGGTGGCCCACTTCAAGGCGATTCTGCCCGTGGACTTCACCTCGCCCGAGGGGCTGCGACGCTCGGCCGAGGATTGTGAATCGCTGGTGCTCTACCTGACGGAGTACCTCGAGGAGAAGCGCGACAAGGCGCTGGTCGAAGTGGGTGCGGGCCGCAGGCCCTGGGGGCGCCGCGAGGACGACTGACCCGCGCTGTTAGACTCGCGCGATGTCGGACGGCCGCTCGCGCGCGCTCGCCTTTCCCGCGGCGCTGGGCGTGTGCTTTTTTCTCTCGGGCGCGGGCAGTCTCGTGCTCGAGGTCGTGTGGACGCGGCTGCTGCGGCTCGTGTTCGGCACGACCACGCTCGCGATCAGCACGATCCTGGTCGCGTACATGAGCGGGCTCGGGCTCGGCGGATTTCTCGGCGGTCGGCTGGTGAACCGAGCGCGCGAAAGCGCGCGAGTCACGCGCTGGCGCGACAGCGTGCGCGCCTACGGCTGGATCGAGATCGCGGTCGGCATGTACGCGCTCGCGGTGCCCACGATCTTCGCGGTGTTCCCGCTGCTCGGGCGCGCGTGGCTGGCGGAGCTCTCGTTCTGGCCGGCGGCGTTCGCGCGCTTCGCGCTGGCGCTCGCGGTGCTGATCGTGCCGACGATCGGCATGGGCATGACCTTGCCGTTCCTCACGCGCGCGGTGGTGCGCGACCCGAACGCGGCGGGACGCGGCATCGCGCTGCTGTACGGCGTCAACACGCTCGGCGCGGTATGCGGCGTGTTCGCCTCGACGTTCGCGCTCCTGCCCTGGCTGGGCGTGCGCGGCTCGAATGGCTTCGGCGCGGGGCTGTATCTCGCGGTCGGCGCGTTCGCGCTGTTGCTCGCGCGCCGCTCTTCCGAGGCGGAAGCGACCACGCCCTTGCCGGTCGACGGGGCGCGCGGCGAGCGATTCGCGCGCTGGAACCCGGCGCTGCTCGCCTACGGCACGGTGGGCTTCACGTCGCTCGTCTACGAGGTGGCCTGGACGCGCGCGCTGTCGATGGTGATGGGCTCTTCGATCTACGCGTTCGCGTGTATGCTCGCCGCCTTCCTGCTCGGAATCGGCGTGGGCTCGCTCGCCGCGCGGCCG
>DATFUE010000111.1:0-6466 GCA_035261165.1 Myxococcota bacterium | reverse complement strand
AAGATCCGCCGCACGGAACCGCAGAATTCGCCCGCCCGACTCCAGCGGGAACTCGCCGGCACGCGAGCGCTCCGCAGCCGGTCCGGACCAGATCCAGACTTCCCCGCTAGGCCTGACCCAGGGGAGCCCGAGCTGCAAGCTGCGCTCAGGCTTGGCGACCGCGCGCAAGAGCGCGAAGTCGAAGTCGCGTCCGCTCGGAGCCTCGATGGAAGTCGGGCGGATCTCGATCGAGAGCCCGAGCTCGCGGGCAACGTGGCGCAGGAATGCGACCCGCCTCTCGCGGATCTCGACCAAGGTGAGCCGCAGGTCGGGGCGGGCGATTGCGAGCGGAATTCCGGGGAACCCCGCGCCGCTGCCGAGATCCACGACCGCGACTTCGGGCGGGAGATGGGCCGCCGCGGCGAGCGAGTCCTCGACGTGCCGTCGGATCGCGTCGGAATTCGTCGATCCGACGAGGTTCATGCGAGCGCCCCAGCGCGCGAGCTCGTCGGAGAACGCGGCGAGAGCGGCGTCGAGCGCCGCGGTCAAGCCGGGAAGATCTTGACTCGCTTTCGCGCGCCCTCGCCCTCGCTCTCGGAGCGCACGCCGCGCTCCTCCTTCAAGGCGTTGTGCACGAACCAGCGCTCGCGCGAGTTCATCGGCGGAAGCAGCTCGGCTTCGCCGCTCTCGCGCACCGCGCGAGCGGAGTCCTTCGCGAGGCGCTCGAGCTCGACCTCGTCGATGTCGCGATCGTCCCCCTCTCGAGGTCCGCTCGGCCGATCTCCGCGCCCGCCATCCCGGCGCGACTCTCGGCGGTTGTCGCGCCCTCCTCGCTCGCGGGGCTCTTCGCGCGGAGCGCGCCGCACGCCCTTGATCTCCACCTGAGCTGCGGCGTCATCGTCGATCAGCGCCTCGGCGGCGCGATGAGCCAGATGGGACAGCGCGGCGACGAGCCTCGGCTCGCGCTCGGCCAGCGCGGTGATCGCGCGCCCGTCCAGCGTGACGATGATCTCGCCGTCGTCGGTCTCCGACTCCGAGACGGTGACGTCGCGCATCTTCATGCGCTCGATCAGTCCCGTGACGAAGACGCCGATCTCGCCGACCGCAGCCTTCTGGGTCCGTGGTGACTCCGGTCGGCCCTCGGCGGGAGCGGATCGCTCCTCTCGTTCATCGCGTTCGACGGGCGCGCTGGCGCGCGGCGGCCGCTCCGGTCGCGACTCTGATCGCGGCTCGCGCGACTCAGTGCGCGGCTCCTGCGCTTCCGAGCGAGGCTCGCGTGACTCCGAGCGCGGCTCGCGCGACTCCCTCGGCTCGGGTCGAGGCTCCGGTCGCGCGCCGCGGTCGCGACCACCGCGATCCCCTCGATCGCGATCTCCACCGCGATCCCGCCCGCCGGACCGCTCGCGGTCGCGCTCCTGGGGCCTGCGCTCCTCGCGGCGAGCCTCCTGCGGGCGACCCGAACCGCGCGGCGCGGCGAGCAACAGCACGCGCTCACCGAGGCCCGCGATGTGAGTCGTGGGCGGAATTACCCACGTCTCGAGCTGATCCGAGGAGGTGCGGAAGAAACCCTCCGCCATCGCGATCGCGCCCTCCCGGCTCTCGGCCACGAACTCCTTGACGTCGTCCACGGATGCATTCATGCGGTCGTCTCCGATCGAGTTGGCGCCGGCGCGGCTCCGCGGTTCACGAGGAGCTGCTGCGCGATTCCCAGAAGGTTGCTCACGAACCAATACAGCACGAGGCCGGACGCGAATTGGTAGAACATGAAAGTGAACATGACACTCATCAGTGTCATCATCTGACGCTGCTGCGGGTCGGCGTTCGGCGCCGGACTCAGGCGCTGCTGCAAGAGCATCGAGCCACCCATCAAGAGCGGCAACAGGCGAATCGGAACGCCGGCGACGGAGAAGAAGTCTTCGGGCGCCGACAGATCGCGAATCCACAGCATGAAGGGCGCGTGGCGCAGGTCGATCGACGTCTGGAAGCAGAAGTAGAGCGCGATCATCACGGGCATCTGGATGATCATGGGCACGCAGCCGCCACCCATCGCGGCCAACGGGTTCATCCCCTTCTGCCGGTACAGCTTCATCAGCTCCTCTTGGAGCTTGTCCTTGTCGTTCGCGTGCCTCTCCTGGATCTCCTTCATCTGCGGCGCGATCAGGCTGAACTTCCGCATCGACGTCATCGAGCGCTGGGTCAGCGGATAGGTGAGCAGGCGGACCAGGATGGTCAGCAGGATGATGTCGACGCCGTAGTTCGCCACGACGTGGTCGTGCGTCCAGTGAAGTAGCCCGCCGAACGCCGCGACGAGCGGCCGCACGAATGCCCAGCCGGCGTCGATGGCGTGAGTCAGCTGCGGATCGGCGGCGGCGACGACCTCTTCGATCTTCGGCCCGAAGTAGAGGCGGTAGCTGCGCTCCACCCCGGTGCCGGCCGGAATCTCGAACGGCTGCAGCGCCAGCGAGGCCTGACCGGAGTCCGCTCCCAGCGGGCCCTCGAATCCCGATGCCTCGCGCGCGTTTTGCGCGACCGCCGCGATCAGGAAGTACTGGCTGTCGATTCCGACCCATTCGACCGGAGGCGGGTAGGCCGTTCCGGTGGGCGGCCCGCGCCCGAGCAGGCTGCCGACGATCCCCGTCGAGCCGATGCCCGCGAGCGGCGTGCGCTTGATGGAGCCGTCGAAGGACGCCACGAGGCTGTAGCGAGGGAAGTGATCGGGCGCGGTCGCGGGGCGTTCCTGTCCGTAGAACACCAGCTCGAGCTTTGGCCGCACGGTCTGTTGGCTCGCGTTCGAGATCGAGACGGTCATTCGGCCGCCGTAGCCCGAGTCATCGAGCTCGAGGCGGCGCGTCACGGTGACCCCGGCCTGCGCCGCGCGCAGCTCGACATGACGTGGCCCGCTGGATGTCACCTCGGCGGGAGCCGCCTCGAGCGAGCGCAGCGGATCGGGCCCGAGAAACAGGAACATCGCGCCCCGCGTCGGCGCGGTGACGAGCTCGACTGGCCCGGAGCCCGGGGCGACCGTCGCGCGGTACTGCAGGAGCTCGACGCTCTCGACGCGCGCCCCGACGCTGTTGACGCGAATCTCGACCGCGTCATTCTTTAGCGTCAGAGGCCGGCCTGACCTCGCCGCTGGCAGATCCGGAGTCCTGGGCTCGGCCGCCGGGCGTGCCGGCTCGCTGGGGACCGATTGGGCGACTTCCGGCTTCTGCGTCACGGGTGGGGTCGCGGTCGGCGGCCGAAAGTAGAGCGCCGCGGCTAGCAACCCCACGGCGAGAGCAAGCGCGGCGATCTGCCAGCGGTCCACCATCCCCTCCGCTACGGCAGGTCGAGCCCGCCGCCCCCAAAGGGATGGCAGCGGGCGAGTCGCCGCAGCGCGCGCGCGCCACCGCGCCACACTCCGTAGCGCTCGATGGACGCGATCGCGTAGCTCGAGCAACTAGGGTGGAAGCGGCAAGCCGGCGCCAGGAGCGGCGAGAGCGTTTGCTGGTAGAGCCGCACGAACGCGATCAGTAGGCGAGCGGCGCTGGCTTGCCGTCGGGCAACAGCGCCGGGTCGAGATCCCTGCGCACGTCCGCCAGCCGCAGCGACGGCGGGAAGTCGCGCTTCGCGATCAACACCAAGTCGCACGAGCCGAACTCACGCCGACGGCCGCGGAACCACTCGCGCGCCAGGCGCTTGATGCGATTGCGCTGCACCGCGCCGCCGACCTTGCGCGTGACGGTGACGCCGAGCCGGCTCGCTCCACCGTCACCGCGGTCGAAGACGTACACGATGAAGAACTGCGTCGAACGGCGCGTTCCGTTGCCGGTCGACGCGAGAAAGTCGCGTCGCCGCATCCGCCGCCTAAGCGCGCCGCGGGAGTCGCCCATGCCGCGCGGATCGCTACTTCCTCTTCGTCACTCGCGTGAGCGCGTGACGACCCTTCGCGCGGCGCGCAGAGAGCACGCGGCGACCGCCCTTCGTGCTCATGCGCGCGCGAAAACCGTGGTTGCGTGCACGGCGAATGCGACTGGGCTGAAAGGTCCGCTTCATGGGAGGTGCCTCGCGAGCCGGGCTCGCCGGTGGGGCGTGTATGAAAGCATCGGGTCCCAGGTGTGTCAACGCCGCGCGCGCGCTCGTTCTTCACTGTGGATGCGGCGTGGATTTAGCGCGGGATCATCAATTCGCGTCTTGCTTTGCTGCGCGGCGCTTTGATAAGCAGGGTTGCATCCCACTCGTCTGCGCCTGTTGAAAGGTCTGACGCCCCCGATGACCGCGAACTCGACTGACCTCGTCCGCGCGGACGAGACCGCTTCACTTTGGAAGTCGGTGCTGCACACGCCGTCGCCGAGGTTGTCTGCAGCGACGAGAGACTTGCTCGCTGTGCACACGCGCGTGCTCGAACGCGTTCCGGGTCAGCTGCGCGTGGCGATCGACTCGAGCGAGCTCGACGTTTGGCTGCGCGGCGGTCAGCTCGCCGTGCTCGAAGCGTCACTCGCGAGCGTCACCGACGGTGCGATCGCGCTCGCGGTCGTGCCGGTGCACGACGTCGCCGCGCTGCGCGCGGATCCGAGTTACACGTTCGCGAGCTTCATCGCGAGTCCCGCGAATGCGCACGCACGCGCGAGCGCGGTCGCGTTCGCTCGCGATGCCCGCGGCGCCGGCGCGCTCGCGGTCTACGGCGGCCCCAGCGCGGGGAAGACGCATCTCCTGCGCGCCATCGCGGCGGCGATCGGCGCGGCGCGCGGTGAGGATCACGTGCTTACGTGCAGCGCCGAGCAGCTCTCGCTCGAGCTCATCCGCGCGATCGGGGCCGACACGATCGCGGAATTCCGCAAACGGCTCGACTCCGTGACCGCGCTCGTGATCGACGACCTCGATGCGCTCGCCGGACGCGATGCGACACAGGAAGAGCTCGCGCACAGCCTCGAAGCGCTGCGCGCGCGCAAGGTGCCGATCGCGATCTCACTGTCGAAGCCACCCGATCGCGCGACCGGCCTGGTGGCTTCGCTGCGCGCTCAGCTCGCGCACTTCACGCCGCTCGAAGTGCGCGCGGCCGAATGGGAAACGCGCGTGGCGATCGTGCTGGCACGCGCCCGGCTCTGGGGGGTCGAGCCCAGCGCTTCCGTCGCGTCGTACCTGGCGAGTCGGCTGCGCGCGCAGCTCGGACAGCTGGACCCGCTGCTCACGCGCCTCATGACGCGCTCGTTGGCGGGCAGCGCCCTCGCCGATCTCGACGTCGTCCGTCATCTGATCGCCAGCGCGGCCGAGAAGCCGCTGCGGATCTCCCCCGACGACGCGCTCAGCACGGTCGCGCGCCAGTTCAACCTGCGCGTCCGCGACCTGCGCTCGTCCAGCCGCAGCGCGCGCGTCACCACACCCCGCCAGGTGGCGATGTATCTGATGCGCCGCCACTGCGGCCTCTCGTACCCGGAGATCGGTCGGCGCTTCGCGCGCCACCATACGACCGCCTTGCACTCCGATCGCGTCGTCCAGGAGCAGCTCGCCGAGAACGCGAGCCTGCGTGCCGCCGTCGTGCTGATCGAGAAGGAGCTCCTGCGCTTGTCCGAGGGCGGTGGATGAGCGGTGGAGAACTCGCGGAATCGGCGCGCCTCCCGCACGGCTCCACCGCCGGGCGGCGCAGCGTCCCCCGCCGCGGTCAGAAAAATCCCGAATCCACGCGCGACCCGGACCCAGTTCTCCAGATTTCCACCGGGCTCCCTCCTCCTCCTGCTCTTCATGTCATAAGATCAGGAGTAGAGGGGCGGAGGATGGTATGAAGCTCACTATCGAACGCGAAGAGCTACTGCGCGGCCTCGGCCGCGTGCAGGCGATCGTCGAGCGACGAGGGACGATGCCGATCCTGGCGAACGTCCTGATCGAGGCGCGCGAGGATGGCTTGACGTTGGCGGCCACCGATCTCGAGGTCGCCGTCGTCGCGCGTCACCCCGCAAAGGTGAAGACGCCGGGTTCGGTGACTCTCGGCGCCAAGAAGCTGTACGAGATCGCGCGCGAGCTCGAGCAGTCCGAGGTTTCACTCGTCGCCGACGATGCGCGCGTCACGCTGACCTGCGGGCCGGCCAAGTTCAACTTGCTGTCGACCTCGCCGGAGGAGTATCCGAGCGTACCTGGCGCCGACAACGCGAGCTTCGCGCAGCTCGACACCGGCCTCGTCGCCGAGCTGATCGATCACACGCTCTACGCCACGTCGAGCGACGAGACTCGCTACAACTTGAACGGCGTGTTCGTCGAGAGCGCCGACGGCAAGCGAGTGCGCTTCGTCGCGACCGACGGCTATCGCATTTCGCTGATCGAACGCGCGGTGCCGAACCCGGTGCCGTTCCTCACCAAGGGCATCATCGTGCCCCGCAAGGGCATCGCCGAGATTCGCAAGCTGTGCGACGAGGGCGATGGAACGCTGGAGATCGGCGCGGCCGACGGCTTCTTGCACGTGCGCCGGCCGGATCTCCTGCTCACGACGCGCTTGATCGATGGCGAGTTCCCG
>DATFUE010000110.1:0-4948 GCA_035261165.1 Myxococcota bacterium | reverse complement strand
CCGAGAGCGCGGCGGCGCTCACTTGCGCAGCGTCTCGTGCAGGAACCAGGTGCGCCGCTCGGCTTCGTCGATCCAGTTCTCGAGCAGGCTCGCGCTCGCGACGTCGCCGTGCTGGTCGCAGACGCCGTGCGCCTCGCGCATGCGCGCCGCAAGCTGCCGGTTGTCGTCGCGGAGCTCCGCGAGCATGTCGAGCGCAGCGACCTGCTCGGCTTCGTTGTCGACGACGCGCTGCAGCCGGTGGATCTGCCCGATCGAACGCAGGGTCGTGCCGCCGATCTTGCGCACGCGCTCCGCGATCGCGTCGGTGGTGTCGTAGATCTGCGTGGCCTGCTCGTCGAGCAGCAGGTGGTAGTCGCGGAAGCTCGGGCCCGACACGTGCCAGTGGAAGTTCTTGGTCTTCAGGTAGAGCGCGAACATGTCCGCGAGCAGCGGGTTCAGCGCAGCGGAGACGTCCTTGGTGGCGGCCGCCCCGAGATCGCTGAGTGACTGTGACTTGTTCTTCATGCTTTTGCTCCTCGTTTGTGTGAACTCATTCGAGCGCCGCCCGCAGCGCAGCGCTCGCTTGCGCGATCGCGGCGCGCACGGCCGGGGTGTCGGCGAGCGCGTTCAACAGCACGAAGTCGTGGATCGTCCCGCTGTACCGCACCGAAGTGACTCGCACGTCGGCCTGAGCGAGCTTGCGCGCGTAAGCCTCGCCCTCGTCGCGCAGCACGTCGCACTCGTCGACGATCACCAGCGCGTCCGGCAGCCCGCGCAGCTGCTCGAGCGAGGCGCCGAGCGGCGTCGCCAGGACCTGCTTGCGCGTGGGCACGTCGGGAAGATAGGCGTCCCAGAACCACTGCATCGCGCGCCTGGTCAGCCACGGGCCCTCGGCGAACGCGCGGTACGAGCTGGTCTCGAAGTTCGCGTCGGTGACGGGATAGAAGAGAACCTGGAGGGCGATCTTCGGACCGCGCCGCTCCTTCGCGAGCAAGGTGACCGCGGCCGCCATGTTTCCGCCGACGCTGTCGCCGACGATCGCCAGGCGCGAGCCGTCGACGCCGAGCTGCTGCGCGTTCTCGACCACGTACTGCGTGGCCGCGTACGCCTGCTCGATCGCGACCGGAAAGCGCGCCTCGGGAGCGCGGTCATAGTCGACCAGAAACACGGCCGCGTGCGCACCCACGGCGAGCTCGCGGACGAGCCGGTCGTGAGTGTTCCGGTCGCCCAGGATCCAGCCGCCGCCGTGGAAGTGCATCACCACCGGGAGCGCCTCCTCCGCGTTCGCCGGGCGGACGCTGCGCACGCGCACCGAGCCGGTCGGCCCCACGGGAAAGACCGTGTCTTCGACGCGCGCCGCAGGCTTTCCGATCGGGCCGGCCTGCGCGCGCGCCAACACCCCGCGCGCCTCCGCAGGCGAGAGCGTGTAGATCGGCGGTGCGCCACTCGCCGCCAGCGCGTCGATGAATTGCTGCGTCACCGGTTCGAGGACTGGATCTTCCATGGCTAAAGGCTCTCCGGGCGCGCCTGGCGAAGCCAGTGAATCGTTGTGAAACCGCGTGATCGCCGCGGGCCGGGGGCGCGAGCCAAGCGCGCCAGGTCGGCGCCTTCCCGACGCAGACGCTTCGCTGCAAGCCGGCCGCCGTCTGACCCGCAGACGAATGCGTGTAACCGGGATCCCTCGTACCAGTTGCGGCCGTCCCTTCAGCGGGCGCCTCTTCGCGGGTACCCGCTCGCGGACTCGCTGCGAAATCCACTCGTCTGCAGCCCGCCGAAGCGCCCGCCCATTGCCAGCTCGAGCAGTCAGAGAGCATCCGGCTGATGCCAGCGGCTCCACGTGGAGCCGCAGGCGGAGACGTGTAACCGGGATCCTCCGCAACGGTTGCGGCGAGCTCGAGCACTCACTCAGTTTCTCGCCCAGATTAGAACACCTGAATATCCCGGCCCCGTTCATGTCGGACTTCGTCGATGACTACGACACCTCACTCACTCCTCGTCGCCATCACCCTGGCCTCCGCCGCGCTCCTCGGCCGACTCGCGAGCGCCGACGACGCTCTCATCGGGCCCGGAGACTGCGGCACCGGCGCCCTGCTGCTCCGCACGACCGAGCCCGGCCGCTATCTCGAGGCGCCTCGCCTCAGGACGGACGTCTCGATCGCCGTCAGCGGCACGATCGCGCGCGCGCGAATCACTCAGGTGTTCGAGAATCCTTCGGATCGGTGGGTGGAGGGCGTCTACGTCTTCCCGCTGCCGCCGGACGCGGGGGTCGACTCCTTGCGCATGCAGGTCGGCAGCCGCTTTCTCGAGGGCGAGGTGAAGGAGAGGAAGCAAGCGCGCGAGATCTACGCTCGCGCCGCGACCGAGGGCAGGAAGGCGACGCTCATCGAGCAACAGCGCCCGAACGTCTTCACGAACGGCGTCGCCAACATCGATCCGCACGGGACCGTGGTCGTACAGATCGAGTACCAACACATGGTGCGGCTCGACGGCGACCAGCTCTCGCTGCGCGTTCCGCTCGTGGTCGCGCCGCGCTACGCGACCGGCGACGTCGCGGATCGCGCGGAGCTTCGCGCGCCGGTGATCGACCCGAAGCTCGGCGCGATCAACCCGGTGACGCTCTCCGTGACCCTGCGCGCGGGCGTGCCGCTCGCCGGAATCGCCAGCGCGTACCACCCGGTCGAGATCACGCGCACGGATGACGCCAGCGCGACGGTCACCGTCGTGGGAGACGCTCCGGCGGATCGCGACTTCGTGCTCAACTGGACGCTCGCGCCCAGCGCCGCGCCGCGGGCTGCCGTGTTTCGCGAGATGATTGGCGACGACACGTACTATCTCGCACTGATCTTGCCGTCGGTCGCGCCGGCGGCTCGGGCGCGGCTGCCGCGCGAGGCGATCTTCGTGATCGACCACTCGGGCTCGATGGCTGGTGAGTCGCTGCCCCAGGCCAAGGCGGCGCTCCTTCTCGGCCTGCACTCGCTCCGCTCCGGAGATCGCTTCAACGTCATCCGCTTCGACGACAAGTTCGAGGCGCTCTTCGCGAGCGCCGTTCCGGCGAACCGGGCGAACCTCGCGATCGCCGAGCGCTTCGTCGAGCGGACCGACGCCGACGGCGGCACCGAGATCCTCCCCGCCCTGCGCGCCGCGCTCGCGGACGCGACACCGTTCGACGACACGCGCCTGCGCCAGGTCGTGCTGCTCACCGACGGCGCGGTCGGCAACGAGGACGAGCTGCTGCAGGAGATCGGTCGCTCGCTCGGGCGCTCGCGCCTGTTCACGATCGGCATCGGCTCTGCTCCGAACTCCTATCTGATGGAGCACGTCGCGCGCCTGGGTCGCGGCACGTTCACGCACATCGGCTCGCAGCAGGAGGTCGGCCTGCGTGTCGGCGCGCTGCTGGCGAAGCTCGAGAGCCCGCTGCTCACTGACCTCGTCGCGACTCACGACGCCGAGCTCGAGACCTGGCCGAACCCGGTGCCCGACCTGTACGCCGGTGAGCCGATCGTGCTGACCGCGATGTCGGGCGGGCGCGGCGGGACGCTGCGTCTGGACGGGCAGGTCGGCGCGGCGCCGTGGTCGGCCGTGCTCGACCTCGGCTCCGCGGTCGCCGGCCCCGGCGTCGAGAAGCTTTGGGCGCGGGCGAAGATCGGCGCGATCGAGGAGTGGCGCTATCGCGGTGCCGCGCAGGGCGACATCGACGCCGAGGTGCTCAAGGTCGCCCTGCAACACCACCTGGTGTCGCGGCTCTCGAGCCTCGTCGCCGTCGACGTGACGCCGAGCCGGCGTCCCGACGAGGCCCTGATCTCGAGCGCCGTGCCGACGAACCTGCCGCACGGCTGGGACTTCGAGAAGCTGATGGGCATCGAGGCGCCGCGCCCGGTGCTCGCGAACCGCGAGCTGGTCGCGAAGCTCGCGGTGGCCGGCGCGCCGAGCCCCGCCGATCCCGCGCGCACCGGTCTCGAGCTACCGCAGACCGACGCTGGAACCGAGGCGCAGCTCCTGTTCGGCGCGCTGCTCCTCGCGCTCGGCCTCGCGCTCATGAAGCTGCGCGGCGCAGCTCCGCGCCCGTGCTGACTCGGCGCTCGTCCGTCGCGATCGCCGCCGCGCTGTGTGTCACGTCGGGCAGCGCGCTCGGCTCCCACGGTCTCTATCTCCAGGTCAAGGCGCGGCTCGCGCAGCTCTTGCTCGAGCGCGCGTGGCGCGCAAGCGTGGCGACCGGCCGACCGGTCAAACCCTGGTTCTGGGCGGACACCTGGCCGGTCGCGCGCATCCGATTCCCGCGCCTCGGTCGCTCGGCGGTCGTGCTCGCCGAGGCGGGCGGCGAAGCGCTCGCCTTCGCGCCTGCGCACGTCGCTGCGTCGCCGCTTCCCGGGGCGCGCGGCACAAGCGTGATCGCCGGCCACCGCGACACGCACTTCCGCTTCATCCGCGAGCTTGCGCCCGGCGACGAAATCGACGTGACCGCCGCCAACGGCGACACCAGGGTGTTTCGCGTGACTCACTCGGCGATCGTGCACGCGGCGGCGTCGGGCATCGAGCCCGATGCCGACTCGGCGCGCCTCGCGCTCGTCACCTGCTGGCCGTTCGACGCGCTCCGCAGCGGCGGCCCGCTGCGCTACGTCGTGTTCGCCGAGGCAGAGGAGCAAGAGGTCGCGCACTGATCCGCGGCGGTCGCTCAGTCGCTCGGGCGAGACTAAGCCGGCGACCCCCCGATCGCGGCCCAGTTGGCCGCGGCGAAGTCCCAGTTCAAGAGGTTCTCGACGACCGCCTTCAGGTACTTCTTGCGCTCGTTCCGGTAGTCCACGTAGTAGCTGTGCTCCCACAGATCGATGCCGAGGAGGGCGACTTCGCCGTGTCGCAGTGGACAGTCGGCGTCCGCCGTGGAGCTGACCTCCAGGCGCTGGCCGTCCCAGGCGAGCCAGAGCCAACCCGAAGCGAAGTGCTTTTCGCCCGTCCCGATGAAGGCGTCGCG
>DATFUE010000109.1:0-5554 GCA_035261165.1 Myxococcota bacterium | reverse complement strand
GCCGCCACTCCCTGGGCACGGCGGTGTTCGGCGGCATGCTGCTCGCCACGTTCCTCTCGCTCGCCGTGGTGCCGGTCTTCTTCGTGCTGATCGAGCGGATCCGCGAGCGTTTCAGGGGTGGGCCACCGCATCGGCCTTCGGGGGCTCCGGAGTCGACTCACTCGCCTTCGTAGTCACCTTCATGCCGGCGCGGAGCTTGCCGAGATTGTCGACGGCGATTCGCTCGCCCGCCTGCAGGCCCGATTCGATCACGCGCATCTGCTCGTGCACCGCGCCGGCGTGCACCGTGCGCGGCTGGATCGCCTGGTCGGCGGTGACGACGAAGACGGAGCTTCCGCCCTGCTCCTCGATGATCGCGGCGGCCGGCACGAGCAGCGCCGGGACGTCGCGGCCGACGAGGATGCTGAGCTTCGCGTACTGACCCGGGAGCAGGGTCGTCTCCGGATTCGGAAACACCGCGCGCACGCGCAACGTGCCGGCATTCGGGTCCACCGTGTTGTCGACGAAGTCCAGGCGACCCGGGTACGGAAACTCGCTGCCGTCGACGAGCGTCGCGCGCACCTCGATCTGATCGCGAGCCATGTAGGTGCCTTCCTTGCGCAGGCGCAGGACTTCGAGGCGCTCGCGCTCGCTCGGGCTCCAGTAAATGTAGATCGGGTCGAGCTGCACGATCGTCGTCAGCACGGTCTCTTCGGGGCCGCCGACGAGATTGCCGCGGTCGCGCAGCGCGCGGCCCGCGCGACCCGTGATCGGTGCGCGGATCTCGGTGTAGCCGAAGTCGATCGCCGCCTGCTCCTCCGCAGCCTGCGCGGCTCGCACCTCGGCCGCCGCCTCGTCGCGCGCGGCGCGCGCGTGGTCGAGCTCGGCCTGGCTCGCCACCTCTTTCTTGGTGAGCGCCGCCGTGCGCTCGTAGTCGCTCTGTGCGCGCGCCAGCGTCGCGCGGGCGCGCTCGTGATCGGCCTGCGCCTTTCGGAGCGCCGCCAGGTACGGCTTCTGCTCGATGACGAAGAGCAGCTCGTCCTTCTGGACCTCGGCGCCCTCCCTGAAGAGCACCTTCTCGAGCACGCCGCGGACGCGCGCGCGCACGTCGATCGTGCTCACCGCTTCGGCCGTGCCGACGTGCTCGATGTACACGGGGATCCGCGCCGCCTGCACCTCGGCCGTGGCCACAGGGAGCGGCGGCGCCGTGTTCGATTCACCCGCGCGGCAGGCCGCGAGGATCAGTGCGAGCAGAGCGAGCGCGCTCGCGGTGCGGGCGGGCGTTCGTGGCGAGCGCATTCGGCGCGGACCTCCCCTGGGCGGACCAGAGTAGCTTCCGGCGGCGCGCGCCGCTGTCTGCGGCACCCTCAGACGCGCGTGGCGTCCCTGCCGTTCACGGCGTTCGACATCACCGACTCGTACTCGCGCGGGAGCAGCGGGCGGATCGGCGCGCCGACCGCGGCCGAGTCTCCGCGCGCGGGCAGCGCGCTGATCACGGCGGTCGCGAGCGACGCGAGATACGGCAGTGACTGCACGCCGAGGAGCGCGATCCAGAGCTGCGCCTCCACGTCCTGCGAGCCGTAGCGGAACCCGACGGCGAGCGCGCTCAGCGCGAGCAGCGCGAGAATCGTGCTCTCCTCGCGCGAGGCGAGCAGCCCCCTCACCAGCGCTGGATGATCTTCGCACTTGGGCGTGCGCATGAACGGCCGATCCGAGGTCGTGAGTCCGGAGAAGATCGCCTTGCCGATCGTGTGCGTGAGCGAGAGACCCGCGAGCGCGGCGGCGAGGTTCTCGCCAGGACTCGCATGCACGCGCGCCGCGTACAGCCACAGCGTCTTCCCGACCTTGAGCGCGAAGAATCCGAGCGAGGCGCACAGGAAGAAGCGCAGCGGGAACTCGAAGAGCTTCGGGAGCGTCACGAGCCCCACGCTCCAGATCAGCGCGAGCACGGTGACTCCCGTGTTCAGCGCGTCGGCGAACCATGGCAGCCAGCCGGCGGCGAAGTGGTAGCGCTGCGCTGGAGTCAGCTTCGACTCGCGCAGGCCCGCGAGCTCGCGCCAGTGGCGCTTCAGGATCTGCACCGCGCCGTATGCCCAGCGGAAGCGCTGCTTCTGGTACGCGGTGTACGTGTCGGGCATCAGGCCCCGGCCGTAGGAGTGATTCACGTACGCGGTCTCGTAGCCGGCCTCCATCACGCGCAGGCCGAGCTCGGCGTCCTCGCAGATGCACCACTGCGCCCAGCCGCCGAGTGACTCGAGCACGGAGCGGCGCACCAGCGACATCGTGCCGTGCTGGATGATCGCGTTGCGCTCGTTGCGGTGGACCATGCCGATGTCGAAGAAGCCCGCGTATTCCCAGCCGCACATCGCCTTGAACGCGCTCTGCTGGCCGTCGCGGTAGTCCTGAGGCGCCTGGACGATGGCGATCTTCGGATCGTTGAAATAGGGCACGAGATTGCGCAGCCAGTCGGCGCGAACCACGTAGTCGCTGTCGATGATCGCGACGATCTCCGCTGCGGGGTCGGTCTGGCGCAGCGTGAGGTTCAGCGCGCCCGCCTTGAAGCCCGAGACCTGGTCGACGTGGAAGAACCTGAAGCGCGGGCCGAGGATCTGACACGCGTCCGCGACCGGCTTCCACAGCCCCGGGTCACTCGTGTTGTTGTCGATCACGAGCACCTCGAGCTCCGGATAGTCGAGCGCCGCGAGTGAGTTCAAGGTCAAGCGCACCATGTCGGGCGGCTCGTTGCAGATCGGCAGGTGCAGCGAGACCTTCGGCCAGCGCTCGAGCTTCGTGGCGGAGATCGGCCGGAAGCGCCGCGCGAGCCTGCGGTGCCAGAGGAGCTCCGTCAGCTCGAACGCCTCGGTGATGCCGATCGAGAGCAACACTCCGAGCGCCGCGAGCAGCACGACCCAGGCGCTCGCCGAGTACAGGCTGTGGTACTGACTCACCGTGAGATAGCTGATCCACACGAACAGCGACGCCGCCCCTTGCACCAGGCCCGTGAAGAAGATCCGCCCGCGCAGCCGGTAGCGCTCGAAGCGGTTCAGGAACCAGAGCAGCGGCAACAGCGGAATGAGCGTGGCCAGCGCGAACAGCAGCGGCCAGCTCGGCGTGCCGATCACCGGGCCGGACCAGGCGAACTTCGGCTGGCGCGAGGCGTCGAGGATGCCCCAGTACGCGCCGACGCCACCTTCGACCGGGATCTTCCACGGCTGATCGAAGGCTTCCATCACGAAGTAGTCGATCTTCTTCGCTGCGGCGACGTTGAGGAATTCGCGCAGGAACGCGGCTTCGTTCGCCAGCGACGGCACCGAGCCGCGGCGGATGCGGCCGTTACTCGGCCAGCCGATCTCGCCGATCATCACCGGCTTGTTCGGGAAGCGTTTCTTCACTTCGGCGAGGCGGTCGAGCACGAAGCCGATCGCGCCGTCCGCCGGGACGCCTTCCCAGTAAGGGAGGAGGTGCACCGCGATGAAGTCGACGTCGCGCGCGAGCTCGGGGTGCTTCAGCCAGACGTGCCACGGCTCAGCGGTTCCGACCGGGATCGAGAGCTGCGCGCGCACGCGGCGCAGGTAGGCGGCGAGCTGCGCGGGCTTCATGTCGCCGCGCAGCAGGACTTCGTTGCCGACGATCACGCGGTTCACGTTGTCGTTCGCCGCGACGCTTTCGATCAGCTTGCGGATCTCGCGCTCGTTCTTCTTGCGGTTCCCGTCGAGCCAGGCGCCCGCGGTGACCGCGAGCCCGAACTCGTGCGCGAGGCGCGGAATCTGGTCCATGCCGTCGAGCGAGGTGTAGGTGCGCACCGAGCGCACGTGTGGCGCGAGGGTCGAAAGATCGGCGCGGATCTGCTCTTCCGTCGGGAAGATCTTGTCGATCGGCCCCTGACCCTCGCGATACGGGCTGAACGAGGCGCCCGCGATCTCGCCCTGCCAGGCAGGGGGCTCGGTGGGGCTGTTCAGCACGGCGAAGACGGTGAGATTGGCGACGGCGACGAAGACCAGGATGGAGACGCTGGAGAAACGCATACGGTTCCGCCCCGCTCGCATGCCTCTGCTCTTGGCGCCGCGGTTGGTGGCGGCCGTCACAGGAGACTCGCAGCGACTCGCGCGTCAACCCTTACACGGCCGCCGAGCGAACTCGGCGCGTCTGGAGCTAGGGGAGGCGAGGGTTGTATTGGCGGTCTTTTGACCAGTCCAAACACTGGCTTGCGGAGGGAATCGGCGTCTCTCTTGGCCGCCCCGGCTGCACCGCGCAGCCGTTTCGGCAACGCCAACATGGGCTCCGCACGGGGCGCGATTATATACGTCGCCCCACGCGTGTCTATTCGACGCGAACACACCGGGGAGGCGCCGCGCTTTGTTGCGGCAACTCTCGCTTGACAGGCCCGTTTTCCGACGCCGTGGCGCCGGCGTCGCGCCGCGATAGCGTGTGCGCGCGCATGACGAGAACACGACGCACCGCGCGCGCCGCGAAGCTGCGCGCCGACGAGCGCTTCGGAGACGCGCGCCTGGCCGACGCTCTCTCCGCGGCGCTCGCGCAGTCGGGCGACGCCGCGCGTTACACAAATCTGTTTCACACGTATCCCGCCGCGCTGCACGCTGACGCCGCGCGTGACTTGCTCGCGCTGTTCCCCAGCGAGCGCGTGCTCGATCCGTTCTGCGGCGGCGGAACGGTGCTGGTCGAGGCGCGCGCCGCGGGGCGCCGCAGCTTCGGCTGTGACATCTCTCCCGTCGCGGTGCGCGTGGCGCGCGCGCGCTGCGCGACCCCGGACGACGCGTCGCTCTCCGCGCTGCGCTCCCGGGCGCGCGCGCTCGCGGCGCTCGCGCGGGCCGCGTCGGCGAACGGCGACCTGCCGGAGGCGCACATCCTGCGCGCCGTCGAGTCCTGGTACGGGGAGCACGTCCTGCGCGAGCTCGAGTGTCTGCGCCGAGGCATCGCCGAGTCCGAGCTCGCCGTGCGCGCGCTGCTCGAAGCGGTCTTCGCCTCGATCCTCGTGAAGGTGAGCTGGCGCGCGTCGGACACGAGGGCCGCGCGGGAGAAACACCACCGTCCGCCGGGCACGACCGCGATCCTGTTTCACAAGCGCACCCGCGAGCTGGCGCGGCAGATGGTCGAGCTGCGCGCCGTCGTTCCGGCGGGGACGCCGGAAGCGGAGATCTGGCTGGGTGACGCGCGCGAGCTGCGCGTGCGCGACCCGATCGACCTGGTGCTCACGTCGCCGCCCTATCCATCCACGTACGACTATGTACCGATGCAGCACCTGCGCCACGTATGGCTCGGCGACCGTCCCGACGCGGCGCTCGAGATCGGCGCGCGACGCCTGTTCCGCAAGGGCGCACAGGCCGCGCGCGACGCCTGGCGCCGCGACACAGAATTGTGGAGCGAGCGCGCCGCGCGCGCGCTCGCGAACGGCGGTCACCTGGTGCTGATCGTGGGCGACGGCTGGGTGCCGAGCGGCGTCGTCGACGCCGCGGCCCCGAGCGTCGCGGCCGCGCGCCGCGCCGGCCTCGAGCTGATCGCCGGGGCTTCGCTCGAGCGCCCGGATAGCGGGGGCCGGGAGCAGCTGCGAGAGCAC
>DATFUE010000108.1:0-2463 GCA_035261165.1 Myxococcota bacterium | reverse complement strand
AGCAGGCAAACCGCGACAAGGCGGTCGCGATCGCGGCGGGCCGGGGGTACTTCAATCAGGACCCGAACATCCTCCGGTTCGTCATGGAGAATCCCACCGACCGAGTCACCTACGGCGACCTGCGCATGATCCGCAAGGAGTTCGAGGAGCTGATGCAGCTCTCGATCGAAGCGGGCACGATCAAGCATCCGATCCCGTGCGAGAGCTACCTGGACGAGAGCTTCGCGAAGAGCGCCCAGCCGGTGGCGATCGACCTCTGAGGATGCGGGGTCTCCTTCTCGCGCTCTTCTTTCTCGCCGCGGACGACGCGACGCTGAAGGCCGGCACGTTCGACCCGCCTCGCGCCGCGCCCGACTTCGCGCTGCGCGGCTCCGATGGCGCGGAGCTCCGGCTGAGTCACTACCGCGGCAAGCTCGTCGTGCTGGGCTTCGGCTTCACTTCATGCCCCGAGGTCTGCCCGACGACGCTCGCCACCCTGGCGCAGGCGCGCAAGCAGCTCGGCGCGCAGGCGAAGGACGTCCAGGTCGTCTACGTCACCGTGGATCCCGAGCGCGACGGCGTCGCTCGCCTGAAGAAGTATCTCGCCACGTTCGACCCGAGCTTCGTCGGCGGAACCGGCACGGACGAGCAGCTCGCGGCGGTGCGCAAGGAGTTCGGCATCACCGCCACGCGCAAGACCTCGGGCGACAGCTACACGTTCTCCCACTCTTCGTACACCTATCTGATCGACCGCGAGGGTCTGATGCGCGCGCTGATGCCCTACGGGCAGAGCGCCGACGACTACGCACACGACCTGCGGATCCTGCTGCGGCCGTGAAGCTGCGAACGCCGGTCGCGATCCTCGTCGCGAGCTGCGCGGTCGGCGCGGTCGGCTGGGCGGGACTCACTCCGATCCGCTCCGCTTCGCGCGAGGAGATCTTCCAGATCCCGAAGGGCACCTGGGCGCGGCGCATGGCGGGCGACAAGCTGGAGATCCTGCCCGACGACATCCGACTCACGCTCGGCGTGCGCGACGTGCTCGTGCTCCAGAACCAGGACGACGTCCCGCAGACCTTTGGCCCGACCCTGATGATGCCCGGCCAGAGCTTCCGGCTGCCGTTCGCGGTGGCCTCGGACTACCAGTTCGCTTGCACGGCGCACGCGAGCGGACAACTCACCGTCAGGGTCGAGCCGTTCCCCGAGACTCCGTGGGCTCGACTTCGCTGGCGAATCCGGGAACTCTTGAAGCCCACATGATCCGGATCCGACAAGTGCTTCCCTCGCTCGCGGTGCTGGCGCTCTTGATCGCCCTCTGGTGGTGGGTCGTGGTCACGACGGGCAGCGTGATCTTTCCCACGCCGGGACAGGTCGTGACCGGCACGATCGAGCTGATTCGCGACGGCACGCTCTGGCTACACATCGGAGCGTCGCTGATGCGCGTCGGCGCGGGCTTCCTGCTCGCCGTCGCCATCGGGGTGCCGCTCGGGCTTTGGATGGGCTGGAAGCGCGGCGCGTTCGACACGCTGAACCCGATCTTCCAGATCCTCCGGCCGATCTCACCGATCGCGTGGATTCCGATCGCCATCCTCTGGTTCGGCGTGGGGAACGCGTCGCCGATCTACCTGATCTTCATCTCGTCGGTGTTTCCGCTGGTGGTGCAGACGACGGCCGGCGTGCACACGATCGACGCGCGCTATCTGCGCGCCGCCGAGAACTTCGGGGTCTCGCGCTTCACCTTGTTCCGCCGGGTGGTGATCCCGGCGGCGCTGCCGCAGATCATCGTCGGCATGCGGGTCGGGCTCGGCGTGGCGTGGCTCGTGGTGGTCGCGGCGGAGATGATCGCGCTGCGCTCCGGGCTCGGGTATCTGATCATCGACTCGCGCAACGCGGGCAACCGCTACGACCTCGTGATCGCGGGGATGATCATCATCGGCCTGATCGGGCTGTTGCTCGACGGCGTCATGCGCCTGTTCGAAGGGCTGAAGTGGGTGCGCTGGCGCTATGCCCACTGAGGCCGCGGCGCCCGCGATTTCGGTTCGCGACCTGTGGGTCGACTTCCCGGGCCGCGCCGGCAGCGAGCCGACCCGCGTGCTCGAGGATGTGAGCTTCGAGATCTCGCGCGGTGAGTTCGTCTGTGTCGTCGGGCCGTCGGGTTGCGGCAAGTCGACCCTGCTCAACGTGATTGGCGGCTTCCTGCGGCCGACGCGCGGCCAGGTGCACGTGCAGGGCGAGCCGGTCCGCGGCCCGGACCCGCGGCGCATCTTCGTGTTCCAGGAGAGCGCCGTCTTCCCGTGGCTCACGGTCGCGGAGAACGTCGCCTTCGGGCTCGCGGGCCTGTCGCGCGAGGCGCGGGCGCGCACGGTCGCGCACTACGTCGAACTGGTCGGGCTGGTGGGCTTCGAGCGCAGTCACCCGCACGAGATCTCGGGCGGCATGCGCCAGCGGGTCGAGCTCGCGCGCGCGCTCGCCGCGAACCCCGACGTG
>DATFUE010000107.1:0-6094 GCA_035261165.1 Myxococcota bacterium | reverse complement strand
CTCGAGAGCTGCGCCGCCTCGGCGAGCTCCTCCGCGCCGACTCCCGCGAGCGGCAGGAACTCGGTCGCCATGCGGTTGCCGAGCGTGATCGTGCCGGTCTTGTCGAGCAGGAGTGTGTCGACGTCTCCCGCCGCCTCGACGACCACACGGTCGCCCTTGCGCAGCAACGCTGCAGAGACCTCCTCTTCCCGGCCGCCGTTCGCGATGCGACGCGCCGTCGTGTCGCGCCGCATTCGCCGCAGTGAGTCCGCCTGCGCCTTGCCGCGCCCCTCGGCGACGGCTTCGGCGAAGTTCGCGAACACCACCGTGAACCAGAGCAAGATGGTGACGTTGGCGGTGAACCAGATCGGCACCCCCGACGCCGCGCCAAAGAGGTCGCGCAGCAACACCGCCGTGGTCAGCACACTGCCCACCTCGACCACGAACATCACCGGGTTCTTGGCGACGAGCCGCGGCGACAGCTTGCGGAAGCTCTCGACCACCGCGGGGACCAGGAGCTCTCGATCGAACATGGACGGCGCCTTGGCGCGTGCGATGGCCATCAGTACACCTTTCCGGCCGACGCGAGATACTGCTCGACGATCGGTCCGAGACAGAGCGCCGGGAAGAACGTCAGCGCACCGACGATCACGATCACGCCGACCAGCAGCCCCGCGAACAGGGGCGTTCCGGTCGGGAACGTTCCGAGCCCGGCGGGCACCACCTTCTTCCCGACCATCGAGCCGCCGATCGCGAGGATCGGGATCATCATCAGGAAGCGGCCGCCGAGCATCGTGATCCCCAGGGTCGTGTTCCACCAGAGTGTGTTGGCGTTGAGCCCCGCGAAGGCCGAGCCGTTGTTGCCCGCGCCGCTCGAGAACGCGTACAGGATCTCGGACAGCCCGTGCGGTCCCGCGTTGTTCAGCGACGACACGGCGTACGGCGCGACCGCCCCCCAAGCCGTGTAGCCCAAGATGATGAGCGGGAAGATCAGCACGTAGAGCATCGCGAGCTTCATCTCGCGCGCTTCGATCTTCTTGCCGAGATACTCCGGTGTTCGCCCCACCATCAGCCCGGCGATGAAGACCGAGAGCACGACGTAGACGAGCACCGCGTATAGCCCCGCGCCGACGCCGCCGAAGACGAGCTCGCCGAGCTGGATGTTCGCCAGCGGCACGAGCCCGCCGAGGGGCGTGAAGCTGTCGTGCATTGCGATCACCGCCCCACACGACGCGTCGGTGGTCACCGTCGCGAACAGGGTCGAAGCGCTCTGTCCGAAGCGCATCTCCTTGCCTTCGAGGTTGCCGGCGCTCTGGTCGACCGCGGATGCGGCGAACGCCGGATTGGGATGCGTCTCCGCCCAGTAGGCCGTCGTGACTCCGGCGAAGAAGAGCCCCCCCATAGCGGCGAAGATCGCCCAGCCCTGGCGCGTGTCCCGCGCCATGCGCCCGTAGGTGTAGGTGAGCGCCGCGGGGATCGCGAAGATCGAGAGCATCTGGACGAAATTGGTGAGCGGCGTCGGGTTCTCGAAGGGATGCGCGGAGTTCGCGTTGAAGAATCCACCGCCGTTCGTGCCCAGCATCTTGATCGCCTCCTGCGAGGCGACCGGGCCCATGGCGAGAACCTGCTTCGCGCCCTCGAGCGTCGTGACTTCCTGGTAGGGCGCGAGATTCTGCAGCACTCCCTGCGAGACGAGATACAGCGCGTACACGACGCAGATCGGGAGCAACAGATAGAGGATCGAGCGACTCAGATCGACCCAGAAATTCCCGATCGTCTTCGCCGCGTCGGCGGCGATCCTCCGCGTGAGGCCGCGAGACACCGCGAGCGCCACCGCGATGCCTGCGCCGGCCGACAGAAAATTGTGCCAGGCCAGCGCCGCCATCTGGGAGAGATAGCTCATCGTCGACTCACCGCTGTACGACTGCCAGTTCGTATTGGTCGTGAAGCTGGCCGCGGTGTTGAAGGCGAGGTCCGGCCCGACGGCCGGAAGCCCCTTGGGATTCCAGGGAAGCGTCGCCTGGAAGCGCAGGATCGCGTAGCTCACGACCACTCCGAACGCGCTGAACACCAGGAGCGCGACGGCGTACTGCCCCCACGTCTGCTCGATTCGCGGGTCGACGCCGCAGAGCCGGTACATGGCGCGCTCGATCGGCCCGAAGAAACGCTGCAGCGGCTGACGCTCGCCTTCGAAGACGCGGTACATGTACGCGCCCAGCGGCTTGGTGAGCGCCGCGATCGCCACGGCATACACGAGGATCTGTATCCAGCCGACCGTGGTCATGTCATCTCCCTAGAGCCGCTCGGGGCGGAGCATCGCGTACACGAGATACCCGGTGAGCAGCACGGACAGAACGCCACCGAGCCAGCAGTCGAGCGCCATTGCGGCCCCCCTAGATCCGGTCGCACGCGTGAACGTACGCGACGGAGAGCGCGAAGAACCCCAGAGTCACCGCGACGAAGATGAGATCCGTCATTTCGAGCCTCCGCGAGTCCTCCAAGCATCTCGCGTGCCGGCGCGAAAGACGCGCCCCCGCCCGCTGCACCGAAGCCCCGCTTGCAGAACGCAGTCGCTCGAGCCCTCTCGCTTGCGAGGTGCCGGATCGCTGACGCGACGGCGCCGCTGCTCGTGCCCATCTTTCGGCACGCGGCGTGCTCCGCTCTGACCCATGGTGAATTCGGATCTCCGTCCAAGGTCCGAGCGTGGCCGCGGGTGGCTTCTCCTCACCGTGATCCTGCTCGCCCTCGCCGGCGCGGCGTGGCTGTGGCACGGCGCCACGCGCGGGCAGGCACCCGACCCGCACCGCGGCGAGCTGTATCGGCGGACGTCGTGGCGCTCGCCCGGAAGATCCGCGGCGAGCCCACGCGCTGACTCAGGCAGGGCGCAAGGCGCGTGTCGCGCTTTGCAATGCGACCGCAGCCGCCCCAAGATCGGCCGCGGAGGACGCACATGGCCGAGCGAGAGTTCGAGACGATCCGCTACGAAACACCCGCGCCCGGAATCGCGCGCGTGGTGCTCGCGCGCAGCGAGCAGCGCAACGCGCAGGATCGGCGCATGACCTACGAGCTGAACGCCGCGTTCGATCGCGCCGCGCGCGACGACGCGGTGAAGGTCATCGTCCTCGCCGCGGACGGTCCGCACTTCTCGTCGGGTCACGATCTGCGCGATCGCGCCAAGCTCGGCGAGTTCGAGACCGTCGGCACCTGGGGCGGCTTCGAGCTGCCGGGCGCCGAGGGCTACATGGCCGTCGAGCACGAGATCTACCTCGGCATGTGTTGGCGCTGGCGCAACCTGCCCAAGCCGACGATCGCCCAGGTACACGGCAAGACGATCGCCGGAGGGCTGATGCTCGTCTGGGTCTGCGACCTGGTGATCGCGAGCCAGGACGCGACGTTCTCGGATCCAGTCGTCGCGTTCGGCGTGAACGGCGTGGAGTATTTCGCGCACCCCTGGGAGGTCGGGGTGCGCAAGGCGAAGGAGATGCTCTTCACCGGGCAGGCGATCAGCGCCGCCGAGGCGCACATGCTCGGCATGGTGAATCAGGTCGTGCCGCGCGCGGAGCTCGAGTCGTTCACGCTCGAGCTCGCGGGCAGGATCGCGTCGCGCCCGAGCATGGGGCTGAAGCTCGCGAAGCAATCGGTGAATCAGGCTCAGGACGCCCAGGGCTTCTGGACGGCGCTGCAGGCGGCGATGTCGCTGCAGCAGCTCGGTCACTCGAACAACGCGCAAGTGCACGGTATGCTCGTCGATCCGCGCGGCGCGGAAGTGATTCGCCGCGAGGCGAAGGGCAGCTAGCAAACCCCGAAGGAGGCTCCATGGCGATCTCGATGCACTCGGCCAGCGTTCCCGTGTTCGTGCGCATGCTGAACAACATGCTCGCGTGGCTCGACAAAGCCGAGGCACACGCGCAGGCGAAGAAGTTCGACCCGAACAACTATCTCGGTCTGCGGCTGTCCCCAGACATGCTGCCGTTCACGCGCCAGATCCAGATCTCGAGCGACACGGTCAAGAACTGCCTGGCGCGTCTGGCCGGGCAGGAGCCCCCGAAGTGGGAGGACAACGAGGCCTCGCTGAAGGAGCTGCGCGCACGGCTGACGAAGACCATCGAGTACGCGCAGTCGGTGCCGGCCGCGAAGATCGACGGCAGCGAGGGCAAGCAGGTGATGGTTCCGATGGGTCCGGGCCGGACGGTGCCCTTCACCGGCGAGGTGTTCTTCAAGCACTTCTCGCTGCCCAACTTCTTCTTCCACTGCACGATGACCTACGCGCTGCTGCGCCAGGGCGGCGTCGAGCTCGGGAAGATGGACTACCTGGGCGGGGTCTGAACGCCGGGCGCCTTCGGGCGCAGCTTCTCGAGCTGCTCGCGGAAGCGATCGCATGGGTCGAGATCGTCGACGCGCGGCGTGAACCAGACGAAGTCGAACGCGCGCTCGAGCTCGGCGATCTCGTCGGGGGTTTCGAGCCCGACCTCGAGGAACGCGATCGAGACGACCGAGCGCTCCGGCGCGCGGCGCGCGAGGTAGATCGGCACCGCGCGATCCTTGCGCGCGTGTCCCACCCCTGCGATCAGGAGCGCGGGGACGCCGCTGCGCAGCAGCGCGTCGGCCAGCGTCGCGTCGCGCACGCGCTGCGCGTCGATCATCACGTCCACCATGGCGTCGTCGGCCATGCCGCAGTGACCGTCGCGGATCTCCTGCGCGAGTGACTCGCGCGCGCCGCCCGCGAGCGCCGGATCGAGCGCGAGCTTCCGCTTTCGCTCGGCCGGCAGGCCGGCGATGCCGGAGGCGCGCAGCTGCCCGAGATCGGCGCGCGAGAGGTTCGCGGGCTCGATCGCGAGCTGACGCGCCACCGCGGCCGCGAACACGGGCCGGTAGATCTGCCAGGGCGGCCAGCCGTTCGAGTCCCAGTCGAGCATCTCGCCGAGCGCGTCCACTTCCTGGGGCCGCAGCTTTCGCCAGGCGTCGAGCTTGGGGCGATCGTCTTCGCTCAGCATCTCGACCGCGAGCGTGGGTCGGCTGCGCTCGCCCGCGAGTGACTCGATCACGGCCGCCTGCAGCCGGTGGTGATCCGCGTTGTCGTGCTTCTCGCCGAGCAGCACGTAGTCGGCGCGCTGCGCGCGCCGCAGGAGCTCTTCCCGCTCGACGTAGGCGCGCGCGCTCGTGTCGTAGATGCGGCCGACGCGCGGGTCGTCGCGCCCGAGCCCCGACTCCCAATCGAAGGACTCGCCCGCGGGAACCGCGCACGCGGCCGAGAGCAGGAGCCAGGCGCAGGCGAGCCGGCGCGCCCGCGTGACTCGCTCAGCCGAGGCGCTTCGCGAGGTGCGCGCCGATGCGCTCGATCGCCTCGCGCCCCTCCGGCAGCATCGCCGCGAACGCGTGCCACACGTGGATCATCTCCGGCCAGGCCTCGAGCTCGACCTCGACCCCGGCCTTGCGCGCGCGGTCGGCGAGCCGGGTCGAGTCGTCGAGCAAGGTCTCGCTCGTGCCGACGTGGATCAGGAGCGGCGGGAGGCCGCGCAGATCGGCCCACAGCGGCGACGCCAGCGGCGTCTTCGCATCCGCGCCGCCGAGATAGTGCTTCGCCATCATGAGCAGCGGCCCGCGCGTGACCATCGGATCGACCGCTTCCTTCGTGGTCATCGACTCGCCCTCGCCCGCGAGGTCCACCCAGGGCGAGATACAGACCCCCGTCGCAGGCAGAGGCAGCACCGCGTCTCGCAGCGCGACGAGCGTCGCCATGGTGAGCCCGCCGCCCGCGGAGTCACCGGCGATCGCGAGCCGCTCCGGCGCATAGCCGACGTCGAGCAGCCAGCGATACGCCTTCACCGCGTCCTCGACCGCCGCGGGGAACGGATGCTCCGGGCCCAGTCGGTAGTCGATCACGAGGCAGCGCGCGCCGGATGCCGCCGAGATTCGCGCCGCCAGCTCGCGGTGCGTTCCGATCGAGCCGAGCACGTAGCCGCCGCCGTGCAGGTACAACACCGCTCGATCCGCGGCGGCGCCCCGTGCGCTGACCCACTCCGCGGGCACGCCGTTCACCTCGAGCGGCTCGCGCACGAGTCCCGCGGGCAGCTGCGCCGAGCCGATCATCGCCGCCATTCCCTGGCGCATCTCC
>DATFUE010000106.1:0-3088 GCA_035261165.1 Myxococcota bacterium | reverse complement strand
ACCCCGGCGAACACGGCGCCGTGTGCGCGCAGATTCTCGCCGTGCTTCTTGAACGCCTCGTCGCTCGCGTACTTCTCGTACACGACGAACACGCTCGGATCGTCCTTGCGCTGGTGGAACACGTAGGCCTGCGTCCCGGGCTCGTTCGCGCGCACCTGGGCGGCGAGCTTGCGGAAGCCTTCCTTCGCTTCCTCGACCTTGTCCTTCTTCACCTTCAGTGTGGCCAGCAGGCTGGGCATGCGTCGATCCTCTCCCGACAATGGGCCGCCAGTCTGCACGAACGCTCCGCGCGCGGGCAATTCGCGCCCCTGGCCGCGGCCGGGTTGCCGGCGAGTGGACCGATGCCAAACACGCGCCCGCTATCACTTTTCGCCGACCCGAGCCACCATGAGGGCGATGCCCACGCAGGCGATTCTGGTGGCCGGCGACCGCGGCGCGAGCCGCGCCGTGCGTGGCACGAGCAAGGCCTTCGTCGAGATCGCGGGCCGGCCCATGGTCGTGCACGTGCTCGAAGCGCTGTTGCACACGCCCGAGGTCTCCGAGGTCTATCTGGTCGGCAACCCCGCGCGCCTGTCGGCCGCGGTCGCCGAATACGGCTGTCTCGCGCTGGCCGCGGCGCGCGGCCGCCCGATCCACATCGTGCCGCAGCGAGACACGCTCTACGCGAACGTCTGGTACACATTTCTGCGTACCCTCGCGCCGGGGCGCGCCGACCCGAAGCACGCCGTGCTCGTGGTGCCCGCGGACATTCCGCTCGTCATCCCCGAGGAGATCTCGGCGTTTCTGGCGCGCGCCTCGGCGAGCGGCGGCGACTACGTCGTCGGTCTGTCGCCGGAGACGGCGCTCGCGCCCTTCGCCCCACGTGACGACGCGCCCGGGGTCGAGATGGCGTACTTCAATCTGCGCGAGGGGCGCTTCCGCCAGAACAACCTGCACTGGGTGCGGCCGCTGCAAATGGGCAACCGGCACTACGTCGACGAGATGTACGAGAACCGGTACCAGAAGGAGCTCGGCAGCCAGATCCGGCTGGCTTGGCGCGTGATCCGGCGCGAGTGGCGCAACCTCTGGGTGCTCGGCTGCTACTTCATGATTCACGTCGCCGGCGTGTTGCATCGCCGCGGCTACCGCGACGCCGCCGACCGGGTGCGCGCGTACGTTCCGCTCGCGGCGATCGAGCGCGCCGCGAGCGCGCTGCTGCGCACGCGCTTCCGGACGGTCACGACCGAGCTGGGCGGCGCCGCGGTCGACGTCGACAACGACGCGGACCTCGAGGTCGTCGAGAAGATGCTCGAGCGCTGGAAGGCCCTGCAGGTCCGACTCGCCCGCGCCGCCTGAGGGCGGCTATCCTCGTGCGCATGGCGGAGCTCTTCGAGGCGGTCGCGGGCGCGCGCGCTGCGCTGCGCGAGCTGCCGGGCCGCGGCCTGATCCGCGCGACCGGTGCCGACCGCGTGCGCTTCCTGAACGGGATGCTTACCGCGGATGTCGCAAAGCTCGAGCCCGGCGCAGCCGCGCCCGCGCTGCAGCTCGACCGCAAAGGCCACGTGCTCGCGGATCTGTGGCTGCTCGCGGAGGTCGACGCGCTCTGGCTCGACTCGGCGCCCGGCACCGAGGCGGAGCTCCTGGCGGTGCTCGAGAAGCACGTGATCGCCGATGACGTCGCGCTCGCGAGTCACAGCGCCGGCGTGCGCCAGTGGGCGCTCGAGGGTCCGGGCGCGCGCGACGCGGCGCGCGCGATCGGCGGTGCCAATCCGCCGGCGGGCAAGTTCGAGCGCGCCGACTTCGCGGGCGCCTCCGTCCTGTGGCTCGCCGGCGGAAGCGTCTCGGCGGAAGGTCTGCGCGCGCTCGCGCCGCGCGAGATCGCGGCTGAACTCGCGCGGGCGCTCGCGCTGCCGCCGCTCGACGACGCGGCAGCCGAGGTGCTGCGCATCGCCGCCGCGATCCCCGCGCTCGGGCGCGACGTGACGCCGCGGAACTTCCCGCAGGAGGCGCGGCTCGAGCGCGCGATCTCGTTCACCAAGGGCTGCTACGTCGGGCAAGAGATCGTGGCGCGCATCGCATCGCGGGGCGCCGTGAACCGCGTGCTCGTGCAGCTGCGCACCGACGCGCTCGTCGCGCCGGGCGCGAGCGTCAGCGTCGACGGGGTGAGCGCGGGCCAAGTGACTTCGAGCGCGGAGTCAGCGGCGACCGGGGCACTCGCGCTCGCCTATCTCAAGATCGAGTACGCGCGCCCGGGTCAGCGCGTCGCGATCGACGCGGTCGGGGGCGAGGTCGCGGGCGGCGACTCGCGCTTGTAGCGCCCGCCCACGGCCTGCCAGCCGCCCGCGTTCTTGGCGAACACGACCTCGAGCGCGTAGACGACGCCGTCCTCGGGCAGTGAGTCACCTGGCGCGAGCCGCTGGCCCAGCGCGAACGCGACGCGTGCGGAGACACGCTGCCGGCCGTCACTTTCCGGTGTCAGCCTCACGCTCTCGAGGCGCGCGCCGACGACGTCGTCGACGAGCGCGAACTTCTCGACCAGCGCGCGCACGTCGTAGTAGTCGAGCCCGCCGTCCTCCTTGAACGTGTGTGAGACGTGATCCAGCACGAACTTGGGCTGCTTCGCCTGGATGGCATCGACGAGGGACGGGATCAGGAGCTCGAGATTCTCGTCGGCGACCGGCGCGGCAGGCGGCGCCGGGTCGCGCTGCGCGGGCCCGCACGCCGCGAGCGCGAGCAGCGCCGCGCAAATCGCCGCGCCGCGCAGCCCGCGTTCGCCAGCTCCGGTTCCAAGCATGCGCGCCACTATACTCGGCGCGTGACCCGGCGAGTTCTCGCGCTGTTCGCGAAGGCGCCCGTGCCGGGCGCGGTGAAGACTCGGCTCGCGCCCGAGCTCGGTGCCGAGCGCGCGGCGGCGTTCTACGAGGCGATGCTGCTCGACGTGCTCGATCAGCACGCCGGCGCGAGAGACTGCGAGCTCGCCCTCTGGTTCACGCCCGACGAGTCGGCGGACTGGTTCGCCCGACACGTGCCGGCGAGCTACCGGCGACTGCAGCAGCGGGGCCGGGATCTTGCAGAGCGCATGCGCGAGCTGTTCCGGTTTCACGCCGCT
>DATFUE010000105.1:0-2532 GCA_035261165.1 Myxococcota bacterium | reverse complement strand
CGACTCTGTTCGCGACGCTCGCCACGCGCGCGGGCACGCCGCTGTGGCTGGCCAGCGTGGTCGAGCGGCTCGACTTCGGCTGGGCGCGCGAGCTCCTCGTGAGCGCCGGCTTCGCGGTCTGGACGCTCGGCATGTACAACGCCTGGAAGGGCCTCTACTCCAACGGCGCCGACGGAGTCACGCAGATATTCCGCGTGTGGGTGAACGCGCAGGACATCGCGGTCGGGCTCGACCGGGCGTTCGAGTTACTCGAGCAGGAGCCGGAGGTCGCGGACGCGCCCGACGCGCGCCCGCTCGCGCGGCTCGAGAAGAGCATCGCGTTCCGCGACGTCTCGTTCGCGTACAGCGCGGACCGCCCGGCGCTGGTCGGCGTGGACTTCGAGGCGCCGGTCGGCGGCATCACGGCGCTGGTGGGCCCGACGGGCGCGGGCAAGAGCACCGTCATGGCGCTCTTGCTGCGGCTCTTCGATCCGGACACGGGCGCGATCGAGCTCGATGGCGTGGACCTGCGAGCGCTGCGCGTCGCCGACCTGCGGCGCGCGATCGCGATCGCCCTGCAGGAGAACGTGCTCTTCGCCGCGAGCGTGCGCGAGAACATCCGCTACGCGCGGCCCAAGGCCAGCGACGCGGAGGTGCGCGCGGCTGCGCGCGTGGCCTGCGCGGACGAGTTCATCTCCGCGCTGCCCGGCGGCTACGACACGGAGCTCGGCGAGCGCGGGGCGCGCCTGTCCACGGGACAGCGGCAGCGACTCACTCTGGCGCGGGCGCTCCTGAAGGACCCTCAGATCCTGTTGCTCGACGAGCCGACCGCGTCGCTCGACGCCGAGACCGAGCAGCGGCTGGTGCGCAGCCTCGCCGAGTGGGGCCGCGGGCGCTGCATCCTCCTGGTGACCCACCGGCTCTCGACGGTGCGGCTGGCGAGTCGCGTGGTGTTTCTCGACCACGGCAAGGTGATCGAGCGCGGCGCCCCCGACGAGCTGCTGGCGCGACCGGGCGGGGCGTACCGCGCCCTGGTCGAGACCGAGCGCGGTCACTCGGCGGACGAGCTGGCGTGACCCGCGGCGCGCTGTCGACCTTGACCGTCCTGGCGCGCAGCCTGCGCTACGTGGCGCCGCTGCGCGGCCGCTTCGCGCTGAAGGTCGCGCTCGCGATGCTGTCGATCGTGCCGCTGCTCGTGCTGCCCGTGCCGATCAAGCTGTTGCTCGATCACGTGATCGGCGACCTGTCGCTCGCCGACCGCATCGGCTCGTATCCGTTCGTGGCGCGTCCCGTGCTGCGGCTCTTGATCGGCGCGTCGCGCGACGAGATCCTGCTGTTCACCGTCGCCGCGCAGGCGCTCCTGCTGCTGGCGATCGGGCAGATCGGCACGGACGGCGGCGAGCGCGATCGCACCGACGCCTACCTCGCGACCGGGGTCGACCAGGCGACCGAGACGGAGAACTCGGCCAACGCGGGCTTCAGCTTCGTGGGCGGCCTCTGGGGTCTGTTCGAGTTCCGCTGGACCCTGCGACTGAGTCAGGACCTGAATCACCACTTCCGCTCGCAGCTCTTCGAGCGCATTCAGAATCTGCCGCTGACCCGCCTCGACGACGCGCGCATCGGCGACTCAGTGTACCGCCTGATGTACGACACGCCGACGATCTCGGCGGCCTGCTACCGGACCCTGCTGGGCCTCACGGTGGCACCATTCGGCGTCGCCCTGTACGCCTTCGCGATCTGGGACAGCTTCCGCGCGCCGCGCCTGGCGCTCTACGCCGTCGGGCTCGGATTGCTCTCGCTGGCCGCGACCTGGCCGTTCGCGGCGCTCTTGCGCCGCCGCGGCGAACGGAACCGCGCGGCCGGCGCGAAGACCACGGGCTCGCTCGAGGAAGACATGTCGAACATCCTCGCGGTGCAGAGTCAGGGGGGCGAGACGCGCGAGCGCGAGCGCTTCGACCGCGAGAGCACGGCGTCGTTCGCGAGTCACCGCGGCGTGATCGCGCTCGCGATGTTCGCGATCCTGTGCGCGTCCGTGCCCGGAGTGGCGCTCGTGCGCGGCGCGTTCCTCGAGGTCGTAGACCTCGCGATCGCGGGCACGATCAGCTTGGGCGACTTCTCGCTGCTCGTGACTTACTTCGCGCAGATCTGCGTGTTCTGCGTCTCGCTGGGCGGTCTCTGGTTCGCGCTGCAGCTCTCGGCGCCGGGGCTCGAACGTGTGTTCTATCTTATGGACCAGGAGCCGGAGCGCGATGCGCCGGGCGCCCGCGAGCTGCCGCGCGCGCGCGAGAGCGTGCGCTTCGAGAGCGTGTCGTTCGAGCACTCGGAGGGCTGCGCGACCCTGAGCGACGTCTCGTTCGAGGCGCGGCTCGGGCAGATCACAGCGATCGTGGGTCCCGCGGGCGCGGGCAAGACGACGCTCGTCTCGCACCTGCCGCGCTTCCTCTCGCCGCGGAGCGGGCGCGTGCTCGTCGACGGGCACGACGTCGCCGGAGTCACGCGCGCCTCGCTGCGCGCGCAGATCGCGTTCGTGTTTCAAGAGAACGCGCTGTTCGC
>DATFUE010000104.1:0-3476 GCA_035261165.1 Myxococcota bacterium | reverse complement strand
GGGTTCGTCGCCTCGACCTCCGCGATCGGGATCTCGCCCAGGTGTGCGTGCTCGCGCGCGAGCACGCGGCTGCGGCGCACTCCGGGGTGCGTATCGAGGACGCCCTCGACTTCCTCGCTGAAGAACTTCATGCCCGCCATGTTGATGCGGTTCGCGCGGCGCCCGACGAGATACAGCTCGCCGTCCGCGTCGAAGTAGCCCTGGTCGCCGGTGCGGAAGCCGTCCGGCTCCACGATCTCCCGCGCCGGGGTCCAGGGATCGAGATAGGCGTCGAAGAGACCCGGGCCGCGGATGCAGATCTCGCCGGTCTTGTCGGCCGACGTGGGAGGCGCGACCGGCTGGCCGTCCTCGCCGCGCAGCCAGACGTCGTAGTCGGGGAGCGGCCGGCCGAGTGAGTCGGGCTTCTCCGCCGCGGCGCGCAGGTTCAGCACCGGCAGGCCGACCTCGATGATGCCGAGCGCCTGCGCGACGGGGCGGCCGAAGCGCGCCTCGAACGCGCGCGCGATGTCGGCGCGCAGGCCTTCCGCGGTCGAGATCGCGAGACGCAGCTCGGAGAGCGCGAGTCTCGAGCCGTCCTTGGCGAGTAGACTCATGTGATACGGCGACGCGTACAACAGGGTCGCGTGCTCGGCCGCGGCGAGCTCGAGGATCGGCCGCGCGAGCGCGCCCGCGGGCAGGAGGATCGTGGCGCCGTATCTCAGGTAGAGCAGGATCGAAACCACGAAGTGGTGCGCCATCGGCAGCAGCCAGAGGATGCGCTCGCCCGGCCCGACGCCCAGCCCGCGGTTCGCCGCCGCGAGACGCGCGAGGATCGCCGCGTGACCGAGAATCACGCCCTTGCGCCGGCTCGTGGTGCCCGAGGTAAAGCGCAGATACGCGGGGCGCAAGGCGGCGAAGTCGCGCTCGCCGTTGCCTTCGAGGGCTGGAACCCCGGCGCGCGCGACGAGCTCGAAGTGCTCCGCCCCGCCGTCCCGCTCCAACACGATCCAGTGTAGCCGCGCCCGCTCGGCGAACGACTCCAGCACCGCGCCCGTGTGGTCTTCGGCAATCGGCACGAGACACGCGTCCGCCGCGATGATCGCGAGCGCCAGCTCGATGAAGCCCGACCCCTGGTGCGCGACCAGCCCGCAGCGCTGCGCGGGTGCGACGCCGGCGGCACGGAGCCGCGCGGCGAGCGCATCCACGCGCGCGACGAGCTCCGCATAGCTGATCCGTTCCCGTGTAGCGCCGCCGCGTGCCGCCACGAGCGCCGGGTCGTCGGGCGCGCGCGCCGCATGGGCGCGGATGAAGTCGTGGACGGTGTCGCTCATCCCCCGCGAGTCTGAGAGCGGACCGACGACGGCGCAACTTCTGCGAGCGCCTTGCCCGAGTCCGCGGCCAGCGCCGCCGCACGGCCGATCGCCTCCCCGGTGGCGAGCGCGGTGCCGATCACCCGCAGGGCGCCGTGCGCCTCGTGCGTCGCGGAGAGGCAGCGGCCCGCCATGCCGAGCCGCGGATGCGTGCGCGAGATCAGCGCGCCGAGCGGGATCGAGCAGGCGCCCGCCGGCTGCTCGAAGATCGGCCGGCGGTGGTCCTGCCAGAGCTCGATCGGCCAGGTCGAGAGGGCGACCTCGTCCTCGCGGCGCCGGCCCGCGAGCACGTCGTCGGCCGTGACTCGCACGAGGCCCTGCACGCGCCGCGTTTCGCGCACGCCGAGCCGGCGCGGGTGCTCGGCCAGAGTCGCGCCCGCGAATGCGCGCCGGGTCTCGCGCAGGAACCGGGCAATCGCCTCGGCCGCGTCGTGAGCGCCCCGCTCGAGGCGCGCGAGACAATCGGCGTCGAGCGGCGCCCAGAACTCGCCCTCCGGGCGTGGCAGGTTCAAGGTCGCGAAGACTTCTCCCGGCCGGCCGCTGGCGCGCACCACGATCGCGTCCGCGCCGCGGGGCAGCTTCCCTCCGCGCACGCCGCTCGCGAGCGCGGCCCCTAGCTGCAGGCGCGCGAAGCCGAGCAGCTGCGACGTGTCGACACCCTCGAGGCGAAAGACGTAGGACGGGCACTGCAGCTCGTCGGGCGGGGCCAGGTCGGTGCCCGCCCCGCCGAGCGCCGCCGCCGCCGCATCGCCGCTCGCGTCGACCACGACCGCCGCGCGCAGCTCGGCCGGTCCCATGGCGCCGCCCAGCCGCAGCAGTGACTCGCCCGACGCGTCGCGCGCCAGCTCGGCGCCTGCCAGCTCCGCGGCGAAGCGCAGCTCGAGCGCGCGCGCCTCGCGACACAATTCTGCGTAGCTCGCAGAGAGCGCCTCGGGGCGCACCGGCAGATACCAGACGCGGCCCGCGCGCTCCGGGGGGGCGGCGCCGCCGGCGGCCGAGAGCCGGCGCGCGAGCTCCGCGGGAATTCCGGCGTGCGCGAGGAGCGGCTCGCCCTCGTCCGCCGCGAAATAGAGGCCGCAGATCGTGTGGACGAGTGCGTGTGCCACGTTCCCGCCCAAGCGGTCGCTCTTCTCGACCAGCCACGTGCGCGCGCCGGCGCGCGCCGCCGAGACCGCCGCCGCGACTCCGGCGCTCCCGCCGCCGATCACCGCGACGTCGCAGGCCTCTGCGCGAGTCACTCCGCTTCCCCGAGCAGATCGGCGCGCAGCCTGCGGCGGAAGCGCACCAGCTCGAAGCCCGAGAACACGCCGGCCTGGCGCACGTGCGAGAAGTTCAGCCGCCCGGCGCGCAGCGAGAAGATCGCGCCCGAGCCCGGCGACGGGGGCACCGACGGCGCGTGGAAGGCGTTTCGGATCGGCGCGCCCAGGAACGAGGTCATTCCGGGGAGAAACTCGTCGGTGTATGCGAAGAAGAACGAGCACAGCTCGCCGCCGAACGAGCGCCGCGCCATACGCGCGTAGGCGGAGCGCGGCAGCCAGCGCGCGTAGTCCATCGCGGCGCTGCCGGCCTCGACCATGCCTTCCCGGATCGCGCCCAGGCGCTGCGCCTTCAGCTCGGCGAGCAAGCCCTCGAGCCCCGAGCACGACTCCGGCATCACCTGGAACCAGAGCAGCGAGACACGCGTGCCGAAGAGCGCCCCGCCGGCGCCCTTCGCGCGCAGATTCACCGGCAGCGGCAGCACGAAGCTGCGCGGATCGATGCCGCGCAGCTGGAACACCGAATGGTGTGCGCGCACGCTCGCCGCGAGATAGAACAGCATCGGCGTGAGAAACCCCGCGAGCTTGCGCGCCCGCTCGCTGATGCGCGCCGTCTCCTCGGGCGTGAAGGTCGCGAGGTCGACCTCGAGGCGCTGCGGCGTGCGCGCCAGCGGGCCGGCGAGCGAGCGCGGCGCGCGCGACGCGAACGAGCGCATGCGCGCGCGCCAGCGCAGCGCCTGCTCGCCCTGCGCTCGGGCGCCATCGGCGGGCGAGTCACTCGCAGGCTCGTCGGGCAGCTCGGCCGCGCTGCGCGCGCCCTGACCCACCGCGTCCAGCCAGCCCACGAAGCGCTCGCTGCCCGAGCCGTCGA
>DATFUE010000103.1:0-3918 GCA_035261165.1 Myxococcota bacterium | reverse complement strand
CGGTCGTGCGCGCGGCCGACGTCGTCCTGCGAGCCCACCTCGAGCATGAAGTGGTGCAGGCGCTTGGGCATCGGAACGGACGCGAAGGCGATCGAATGGTGGCGCGCGTTCGCGTGCAGAAAGCGGATCTCGACCGTGAAGCTCGGATTCAGCGCCATGAGCACGCGGTCGGTGAGTCGCATGCCCAGGAGCCCGCTGTAGAAACGCTCCGACGCTTCGGCGTCCTTGGCGCAGATCACCGCGTGACCGAGGCCGTCCTCGCCCGCGACGAAGCCCGACGCGACCCGAGTCGAGCGAAACGGCTCGCGCGCGAGCGCCGCGCCGACGTACAGCTCGACCGGGATCCCGCTCGGGTCGGTGAGCTCGAACAGCCGGGTGACTCGGCGCGCGGCCGCGGTCTCGGGCTTGCCCTCGGTCACCGAGGCGCCGGCGCGCACGAGCTCGGCCCCCAGGGCCTCGAGCTCCGCGTCGTTGCCGAGCTCGAAGCCGAGATAAGCGAGGTCGTCGGCCGGTCCGGGATGCAGCACGATGCGCTGCTCGTGGCCGTCCAGGCGCAGCGCGAGCGAGCCGTCCGCACCGCGGCGCGCGGGCTCGAGCCCGAGCAGGTCGACGGCGAACTTCTCCCAGCGCGGGAGGTCACTCACCTCGAGGCCGAGATAGCCGAGTTGCCGAACGGAAGTCATCGGGGTTCTCCTCTTCGATGGCAGATCATACGAAGATCTCGGCGCCGTCGGTCGGCGCGGTGTCGGGCGAGAGCTCGAAGCGGCCGAACAGGCGAGCTCCCTTGTCGGGGTTGTTGAACGCGTGCGCGCGCATCGCGTGCACGTCGCGGAAGGCGCGCTGGATCGGGTTGTCGAGAAAGATCGCGCGCCCGCCGCTGGCTTCGAACAGCCGATCGACGGCGTGCACGCCGCGCGCGACGGCCTGGGTCGCGTCGAAGCGGCAGCGGATCCGCGCCGCCATCGGAATGGCCGCGCCCGCCTGGGCGAACCCGACCAGCTCGCGCCAGTCGCGGCGCAGCGACTCACGCGCGGCGTCGATCGCCAGCGCCGCGTCCGCGAAGCGCGCCTGCACGAACGCGTCGTCCGAGACGCGCGCGCCGCCAAGCGCGCTGACCCGGCTGCGCGCCGCCTGCGAGAAGTGCTCGAGCGCGCCGCGCGCCGCCCCGATCGCGGGCGCGGCGATCGCGCAGGAGAAGACACAGCCGAAGGGAAGTCGGAACATCGGGCCCGGATTCACTGCCTGGCCCGGGCTGTTCAGCACGAACGCGTCGCTGAAGCGGTGCGAGCGGTGCTCCGGCACGAACGCTCCGTCGACCACGATGTCCTTGCTGCCCGTGCCGCAGAGCCCGGACACGTGCCAGTTGTCGTCGATGCGGTAGTCGCGGCGCGGAAGCAGATACGTGCGCATGTCAGGGAACGGGGCGTCGCCGGGCGCGATGCCGCCGAGAAACACCCACTCACAGTGATCGCAGCCGCTCGAGAACGACCAGCGACCCGAGACGCGGAAGCCGCCCGGCACGCGCTCGACCTTCCCGGTCGGCGCGTACGACGACGAGATCTGCACGGAGCCGTCGTCACGCCACACGTCGGCCTGCGCCTGCTCGGGAAACAAGGCGAGCTGCCAGTTGTGCACGCCGAGCACCCCCAGTACCCAGCCCGAGGAGCCGCATACCGCGGCGACTTCCATGACTGCCTCGTAGAAGGTCCAGGGGTCGAGCTCGAAGCCGCCCCAGCGCAGCGGCTGCAGCGCGCGCAGGAGGCCGTGCGCGTGGAAATCCTTGAGCGTCTCGTCCGGCACACGGCGCAGCGCCTCACAGGCTCGGGCGCGCTCGCGGAGCGCGGGAACCAGAGCTCGAACGTTCGCCAGATATTCGTCCGCGTTCATCTCGGCACCTCTCTGTAACGATCGATACATACATGCTGTAGGAGCGGGATGCAAGCGGTCTTTTGGAGGCCCGACTCAGCCGCCGGAGGCGGCGCGAGCCGGGATCGTGATGCGCGTGGGCACGCCGATGCGCTTCTGGCCGGCGCGCTCGACCAGCGCCCAGTCGACGCGCTTCGCCTGCTTGCCCGCGGCGCGCGTCACCAGCTCGCGCAGCCCGACCACCTTGCGCATCGCGGCGAGCTTGCCGTTCTCGTCGAGCTCGAGTGACTGGTCCGGATCGGGATTCACCTCGAGATACAGCTCGCCGCCGATCCAGCCGAGCTTCACCGGCTCGTTCACGACGCGCACCGGGGTGCCGAGCGGGACGCTCGCGTAGAGCTCCGCGATGTCGTCGGGGTACAGGCGGATGCAGCCGCGGCTCGAGTGCCGCCCCACCCCGCGCGGCTCGTTCGTGCCGTGGATCAGATACGACGGCCAGCCGAGATAGAGCGCGTACTCGCCCAGCGGGTTGGTCGGGCCGGGCGGAATCGCGTTCGCCAGGGTCGGGTCGTCGCGGTGCGCGGATTCGCCGGGCATCCAGGTGGGCTTCTCCTTCTTGGCCTTCACGGTCGTGACACCGAGCGGTGTCGCATAGCCGTCCTTCGCGATGCCGATCGGATATGCGCGCGGCGGGGCGTCCTTCGCGAACCAGTACAAGTGCAGGTCGCCGGTGTTCACGACGATGCCCTCGCGCTTCCCGCTCGGGAGCAAGCGCGCCGCCGGCACCGTGAGCTGTGTCTCGCCGGGCAGCCAGGGATCGACCCCCGGATTCGCGGCGAGCAGCTCCACGTAGCCCACGCGGAGCTCGGGCGCGAGATCGACCAGCGTGTCCTCCGCGCTCGTCTCGTGAAACGAGAGCTTGCCGACCAGGTCGGGCGATGCGGGCGGGTTCTCGAGCAGATAGCGCGTGGGCCCGGGCGCGCGCGCGCAGGCCGACGCGACCAGCAGCGCGAGCGCCGCGCCACGGGCGAATTTCGATCGGCGTGCCGTCATCCACGAGCTCCCAGATTTCCTCCATCTCGTCGTCGGACACGGCGATACAGCCGTTCGTCCAGTCGTACCCGCTCTGCACGCCGCCGACCCACGCCGCGCCGGTCGGCAGCCCGTGAATCATCACGCCGCCGCCGACCTCGAGCCCCGCGCGCTGCGCGAACTCCACGTCGCGCTCGTTGGGATACGAGACGTGGATCGCGCGGTGGAACTTGCTGTCGTCGCTGCGCCAGTCGATCCGGTAGCGGCCCTCGGGCGTGCGCCCGTCGCCGTGGTTCCGTTTCGGCCCCGTCGGGTTTCGGCCGAGGGCGACCTCGTACTCGCGCAGGACCCGCGCGCCGCGCAAGAGCAGCATACGCCGCGGGCCTTTCAGCACGAGGACGAAGTCCGCCTTTCCGAGCGGCTCGACCGGGCTCTCGGCGGGCTGCGGCGCGGCGAGGTCGGCCGCGTCGCGAAGCGGATCGGCTTCAGCGCTACTTGTGGAGCGAGCGCTGGAAGATTCGGTCGCTTTTCTCGCTGGCCTTGCGCGCTTCCTCCGCGGCGGCGTCGGCGGCCGCGCGGGCGGCGGCGGCATCCGCAGCCGCTGCCGAAGCCTTCGCGTTCGCCTCGTTCGCGACGCGAAGTGCCTCTCGGGACTCGTTGCGCGCGGCGTCGATGTCTCCGCTCGTGGCGCAGCCCGACGCGGCAATACCCAAAATCAGGGACGCGGTCGCGATCCCCTTCACTGCGGACCGTTTCATGCGAACTCCTTGTTTCACGGGCGACGCTACGGAATCGCCGCGCCTTCACTCTGTGATCGTGCGCACTCTATCGCAGGAGTTGACGCGAAAGCCGGGCGAGGCTCCAATCCCCCCGCATGAAGTCGCCCTCGCCCAGCGTGCTGCTCGTGTGCGGAAGTCCGAACGACCTCGACCTCGTGCTCGATTGCGAGGACGCGCTGGGCGAGCTCGAAGTCGGCTCCGTGGTGCGGGTGCTCTCCGCGCACCGCACGCCGGACGAAGC
>DATFUE010000102.1:0-7434 GCA_035261165.1 Myxococcota bacterium | reverse complement strand
AGAACCCCGGCGATGCGCGGCTTCACTTCTTGCCCCTCGCTTCGTAGATGGCAATCACTTCCTCGAGCGAGAGCGAGCCGTCGTCGTTCGTGTCGGTCGCGCGAAACAGCGGCAGGCGGGCGCGGATGAACTCCTGCTTCGTGACCTTGCCGTCGCCGTTGCGGTCCACTTCCGAGAAGGGCTCGTCGATCACGACGGCGGCGACGAACTCCTCGCGACTCAATGACCCGTCCTTGTTCTTGTCGTCGAGGAAGAACACGTCGACGAGTCGGTCGTAGAACTCGCCGATCTCGATCATGCCGTCCTTGTTCTCGTCCGCCTCGGCGAACGCGGCGCGCACGTCGTACGGCGCCGCCGGCGGGTCCGCGTGCGCGAGGAAGGCAGACAGCACGAGCGCACTCGCGGCGCTGAATACACTCACTCGCAAGAGAGCCGTTCCCCAGATCATGACTGCTGCACCTGCCAGCTACCGTCGGGCTGGCGGCACGCGGTGCCGTAGCTCTGCTGGGGCTGGCCGCCGATGTTGATGGTCTGCTCGTACTGGCGGCAGTACTGGCCGGTCGCGATCTGGTACGTGCGCGTGGGCGTGACCGATCCGTAGTTCCCCGAGTCCGGGTTGTTCCAGACCGACGCCTGGCCGGTGCGGTTGTTGTCGAACGCCATCTGCGCGGCCTGCGCGGCCAGCGCCTTGTCCTTCTTGTCGAGGTGGTGACCGATCGCACCGCCGACCACTCCGCCCGCGACCGCGGCGCCGACGATCGCGCCGGCGCCGCCGCCCGCGAGCGCGGCGATGCCCGCGCCGAGACCTGCGCCCAGCACGGAGCCGAGAACCGCCTTCGGATTGTTCTCCACCGCTTGCTCGCCCTGCTGCATCGTCGCGCAGGCCGCGAGCGTGAGTGCGATCAACAGCGCGCCGCCGTAGCGGCGCGCGAAAGTGAACTTCATGTCTTCCTCCGTTCGCAGATCGGGTCTCGAGTGCGCACGTTATCAGCACCGCGCGAGGAACACTCAGTGGGAATCGAGGCTCGCGATCCGCTCGGCGATCTGGTGCGAGAGTGTTCCGAGCGCGGCGCTCTGGGCCGCGACCACGTTCTCGTACGACGCGGACGGAAGCGGTTGCACGATGACCGCTTCATCCACGGCGAGCGCGTGGCCGTCCGGAACCGCGGCGATCGTCCAGCGCGCGCGCAGCCGCACGCTCGCGCCTTCGAGCGCTTCGAATTCGCGCACGTCGAGCAGCACGCGGTAAGTCGCCGTGAAGCGCGGCTGGTCGGGATAGATGGCGACGCGCGGCGTCCCGAGCAGACGGGCGAGGTCGTCGGCCACGACCCGCTGAATGTCCGTGCGCAGCGACCCGGCCCAGCGGTGGTCGTCGTCGATCCGCAGCTCGTGTGAGCCGTCGCGGGTCACGATCTCGGGCCGGTCGAGATAGCGCGGCAGGTCGACCGGGCCGACCGCGAGCCCGAGCTCGGGGTGCGCGGCGAGCGGCGCGCCCGACTCGGGCGTGGCCGAGCCGAGCGTGAAGTAGGACGGCGTCCCGGTGCCGAAGCACGCCATCGCGAGCAGCGCGGCGGCGAGCGCCGGGATCACGGGCGCCGAGGCCCTCACTGAGCGCCCTTCTTGCCCCAGATGAGCGAGTCGGGCTGTGACTCGATCTGGTCCGCCGCCAGCGCGAGCGCGCGCGCCGCCTCGGAGAGCTCGAGCAGCGCGCGCCGCAGCTCGCTGTTCACGCCCGAGTCTGGCCCGATCAGCGCGTTCGCCGAGGCCAGGGTGCGCTGCGCCTGCTCGAGCGTGGCCTTCAGCGCAGGGCCGGTGTCTTCGGACCTCTCGAGCGTGATGCGCAGCGAGCGCAGCGTCCCCTGCAGGTCGGCGCCGATCTGCTCGACGGGCAGCTTGCTCAGCCGCTCGACCACGCGAGTCAGGTTCGCGGTGATCTCCTCGATCGGCGTCTTGACGGTCGGCATCTCCGGAACCCGGGCGCTCCAGTCGATCTTCGCGGGCGCCGCGTCCTTGAAGAAGTCGAGCCCCACGATCAGCTGTCCGGTCAGGAGATTCCCGCTCTTCAGCTGCGCGCGAAGTCCGCCGGCGACCATCCGGTCGACCGCGTCGCGGCGCGTCTTCTGATTCACGTTCTGACCCGCGAAGCGCTCCGGCTCGATCGCGACCGTCACCGTGATGCGAAACACGTTCTTCGCGGTCGGCTCGTAGCCGAGCTTGATGTCCGTCACCTGCCCGATCGGAATCCCGCGGAACTCCACCGGCGCGCCGATTGCGAGTCCCCGGACGGACTGATTGAAGTGGAGCTCGTAGGCGACGGTGTGCGTGTAGTGCCGCTTCTCCGCGGCGTCGTGGTTCTCGTACAGCGGGAAGACCGCGTCGGCGGCGGCGACCTCCGCGGTGCTGTCGTCCGGAACGTCGAACGCGATTCCGCCGATCAAGATCGAGATCAGCGACTGCGTGTCGACCTTCAGCCCGTCGGCGCTGACCGACATGTCGATCCCGCTGGCATTCCAGAAGCGGCTGTCGGCGCGCACGCGCTGGTCGTAGGGCGCCTGCACGAAGACGCGCGTGGTGACGAAGTCGTCGTCGGGGTCGAGATCGGACGAGACTATCCGCCCGACCGCGATCTTCTGGAAGTAGACGGGCGAGCCGACGTCGAGCGCGCCGGCGCGCAGCGAGCGCAGCACGAAGTAGCGCCCGGCCTCCGTCATGGCGACGAGCGGCGCCACCTCGAGGCCGGCGAACTCGCGTGACTTCTCGCCCTCGAGCACCGGATCCACGCCGATGTACGCGCCGCCGAGCAGCGTCTCGAGTCCCGAGACCTGCCCGCCCGAGATACGCGGCTTCACCACCCAGAACAGCGTCTTCGCGCGCAGCCACCCCTCCGCGCCCTTGCTCATACGCGCGTGGCAGATGACTCCGGAGAGATCCTTGGAGAGCTCCACGGTCTCGACCAGGCCGACCTCCACGTCCTTGTATTTGACCTTCGTCTTGCCCGCCTCGAGGCCCTCGGCGGTCTTGAAGGTGATCGTGATCTCCGGCCCGCGCGACGAGATGGCGCGGTAGGCGACGAACGCGCCGACCAGCGCGGCCACCAGCGGAATCAGCCAAACGATCGACGGACGGCTGCGCTGCTCGACCACCGCCTCCGCGACATCGTCCCGCTCGCGCTCCTCGGGTCCGCGGGCCGTCATGCGCGCGCCGCTCCGGCGCGATCCCAGATGAGCCGCGGATCGAAAGACTCGGCGGCCAGCATCGTGAGCACGACCACCGAGCCGAAGAACACCGCTCCGGCGCCCGCTTCGATCGTCGCGAGATTTCCCAGACGCACCAGCGCGACCAGGATCGTCACCACGTAGATGTCGACCATCGACCAGCGGCCGATCGCTTCGGTGAGCCGATACACGCGGGTGCGCTCGACCGGGTGCCAGCCCGAGCCGCGGTGCACCGAGACGAGCAGCGAGATCAGCGAGACGATCTTCAGCACCGGCACGCAGATGCTCGCAATGAAGACGATGACCGCGAGCGGCCACATGCCGTGAGTCAGCAGGTAGACCACGCCGCTGAAGATCGTGTCCGACTGCCGCTGGCCGAGTGACACCACGGTCATCACGGGAAACAGATTGGCGGGCAGGTAGCAGAGCATGGCCGCGAGCACGAGCGCCCAGGTGCGCTGCAAGCTGTTCGGCTTGCGCGTGTGGAGCTCCGCGCCGCAGCGCGCGCAGCCTGCACCCGCATGACTCCCGGCCGGCAGGCGGCACAAGAGACCGCAGTCGTGGCAGCTCGCGCAGTGCGCGGCGAGAGCGGTGGGCGCCGTCAACGCCGCGCCTCCCGCCGCTGCCAGACGGACTCGGGATCGAACGCCGCCGTCGCGCCCGCGAGCACGAGCATCAAGAGCACGAACGCCCAGAGCGCGAGCCCCGGGATCACGCTCGCCATGCCCATGAGCTTGGGGATCGCGACGAGGATCCCGATCATGAAGACTTCCATCATGCTCCAGGGCTGTGCGTGTCGGAGCAGCCGGAACGCGAGGGGCAGCGCCCAGGGCATGCGGTTCAGGCGCAGCGGCGCAAGCATGTAGATCAAGAGGGCGATCTGCGTGAGCGGCGCCAGCAGGATGGTCAGCGCGACCAGCATCGAGAGCTCTGCCTTGCCTTGCTGATACAGGTCGACGATTCCCGTCATGAGGGTCGTCTCGGTGACTTCGCCCTTCATCTCGAAGGACAGGAACGGGAAGCTGTTCGCCACGACGAAGAGCACGGCCGCGGCCAGAGTGAGTGCCAGCGCGCGCTCCTGGCCGTTGCGCGGGTTTCGCCGCAGCAGGCCGCCGCAGCGCGGACACAGCGCGCGGCTGCCTTCGGGGACGTCGCCCAGGCGCTGGAGCAGGTCGCAATCCGGGCAAGCCACCAGGGCCGTCGCGCGAAGGGCAACAGCTTGGCCTGAGTGAGTCAGCGGCGTCCACCGCCGCCGCGGCCTCCGCCAAAGCCGCCGCCTCCTCCGCCTCCGAAGCCCTGGCCGCCGCCCTCGCCGAAGCGATCGCCGAAGCCGCCGCCACCAAAGTGACTCCCCCAGCCGCCCCCGCCGCCGGAGCCTCCACCGAAGCCGCCGCCGCCGAAGCCGGACGAGCGGCTTGCGCCCTGATCGCGGGCGCCTTGCTCGGCGTTCGCCCAGGAGTTGTCGCCGCCCGCGCCGCCCCAGCCGCCGGCGCCGGCCTTCTGCCAGCCGCTGCCGGTGTTCTTGTACACGTTGCCGTCCGCGCTCGCGTAGTGGTTGTTCCCGACGGAGGCGGAGTCGACGCTGCTGGTCTGGCCGGTGCGAGCGCTGGTGTAGGAGGTCTGCTGTTCCCTGCCGGGCACCTGGCCGTCGCCGAACTGTGACTCCGAGGTTCGACTCACGCTGCTCCCGCCGGCGCCGGTCGCGGACATGCTGGAGCTGCCCGAGTATCTCCCGGTGTCATAGTTGTAACCCGCGCTGTGTTTGACGTCGCCCGACGCGCCGCCCGTCGTGTCGAAGCTGCGATTCGTCGAGGCGTTGCGCTGACCGGTCTCGGGGTTGTAGTTCTGGTTCGCGTTGTAACTGCCCTTGGTTCCGGTCGCCTCGTTCTTGTAGGTCCCGCTCTCCGTCTCGCCGATGGTGCCGTTGGACTCGGAGGCCCAGGTGTCGGTGCCCGACGTCTTCACGCTCCCGTACTGGCCGTAGACGTTCGCGCTCGCGGAGCCGCAACACGGGTAGCCGTGATACGCGGACGAGTAGTAGACGTTCGAGCCGCCCCAGGTGCCGACCATCGCCGCGGTAGTGAGTCCGAGGCCGTAGCCGTAGGCCCAGCCGACCGCGGGGTTGTAGACGGGCTGCGCCATCATCCCGAAGGTCGCCGGCGGCGCGTAGTACACCGACCCGATCCAGGGGTCGTACTCGTAGCCGGTGCCGTAGACGACGACCCCGCTCGGCTCGACGACCGTGCCGAGGTACCCCGGCGTGTAGCCCATGTAGACGACCTCGGGGGTCGAGCCGTACACGTGCGCGTAGGTCACGTAGTGCAGCGGAGACGAGGACGGGATCGTGTAGATGACCTCCGGCACCGACGCCGCAACGACCCACGGTCCGCTCGACTGAGTCGCGCTGAACCAGACGCCCGCGCGCAGCGCGCACCAGGTGCGCGCATCGACGCGGATGATCGGCGACGGGGAGTTCAGCACGTACTGCAGCGGCGTGCCGCCGATCGGCGCGAGCCGGGTCGCCCCGTCGAAGGTCGCGTCGAAGGTCGGTCCGTTCGCGCGCGGGATCGTCGCGGTCTGCGGGATCGAGTTCTCGATCGCGGCTTCCTTCGCCTGCGGGGTTCCCGCAACCGCGGCGAGCACGACCCCCGCGCGCGAGCTCGGCGGAATCAGCAGGAAGTCCGGAGGCAGTGCGTTGCTCGCGAGGAAGCGCCACGGCCCGTTCGCGAGCGACGGCGAGCGATACCAACGCCCCGACACCAGTAGATACGACTGACCGGTGAGCTGCTCCTCGATCACGTCGGAGAGCGTGTTGACGCCGAACAAGAGACCCGTGCCGGGAATCGGCTCGAAGACGGGCACGCCCTGGAACACGATCAGCTCAGTCGGCACCTGGCTCACGTAGAGGATCGGCACGCCGTTCGCGAGCGACGGCTTCGGGTTCGCAGTCCCACCGTCGAGCAACACGACCTGCCCGCTCCCGGCCAGCTCGAGCGCGAGCGGCCCGAGGCCCGGTGGAACGCTCATGGCCAGATTCCACGGCCCGCTGAGCGTGGTCGCGGAGAGCCAGCCGTCGTAGACGTGCGCGTAGTAGGTGTGACCGCCCAGCTCGCGCGCGATCAGCGCCCGCGTGTTGATGACTCGCTCGAACTTCTGGCTCGGGATCCCGCGCATCACGGGCTTCCCCGATATCGGGATCAGGATCGCGGGCGACTCACTCACGATGATCTGCGGCACGCTGTTCTTCACCGCCACGCCCTTCGCCGGGGCGAGCGTGGTCGCGCCCAGCGACGCCTCGACCCGGTCGAGGGCGATGCTCGTGTCGCTCGCCTGCTGCTGCATCTCGGCGAGATAGTTCGCGCCGTTGTCCGGCAGCGTCGGGAAGCTGCTGCGCGAGAGCGTGACGTTCTGGAGCGAGACGAGGCGCGCCACGCGATCCACTTGCGTCCGCGCGGTTCCCCAGATCACGCCGAAGCTCTCGCTCCCGCCGTCCTGCGGCTTCGCGGCCACCGCCGCGCGAAACGCGAGTCTGTCGTCCTTCCAGCTCTCGACCTGCGGCTGGTAGAGCGTGAGCGTCGCATCGGCGAGCAGGATCTGCCGCGGCCAGCGATCGCTCGCTGCCGATGCGGCCGGCGCGCCGGGCGGCGGCGACAGGGGTGGCGGGGGCAACGCCGACGTGGCTCCGCCCTGCGCCGGCGCCGCGGGGTCGAGCGGCGGCGGGACCTCGATCGGAGGCGTCCACGGGTTCTGCATCTGACACGCGAGCGCAGCGCTCGCCGCGAGAAGCAGCGCGCCGAGAGTCGCCCGATGACGGGTCACGAGAGGTCGCTAGCGATCGCCGCGGCCGGCGAAGCAAGCGTCCGACATCTGCGGGCAGAGCACGATGTAGGTGACCCTCTGCTCGCAACCGGCCACGCCGACGGTGTACTCCGCGCGCTCCTGGCCGCCCCACACGACGGGCTGCACCATGTTGCTCGACAGGAGCGTGCCCATCGCACCGGGGCAGCCCATCTCGAAGCGCCCGCGCCGCAGCGCCGTGTCGATCGCCATCTGCTGGTCGTTCGCGAGGCTCTGCGCCTGTGTCTGACACCCGGCCGCCGCGAGCGCGGCAGCGAGCACGCGAAGCGCACCGATTCTGGGCATGGGGGGTTCACTCCGATCGCGGCTGCGCGCAGCCGACCTGGGTTCGTGCGCGCAGTCTATCCTGCGAAAGTGCGTG
>DATFUE010000101.1:0-2257 GCA_035261165.1 Myxococcota bacterium | reverse complement strand
CTGGCGGGTGTGGCGATGCTCCTGGTGATCGGCTCGTTCACGGCGTTCACGCGCGTCCGGGAGCTCGAGTAGGGAATGACTGCACGCGACTCACTGGCGGGAGCGACCGCGATTTCTGGCCTCGGCATGACCGAGCTGGGGCGAGTGTACGAGCGCACGGCGTCGGACTTCGCCGCCGAGGCGGTGCTCGCCGCGCTCGCGGACGCCGGCCTCGCGAAGAGCGAGCTCGACGGGCTCTTGCTGAACGCGGGCATCAGCCAGGGTGTCGATCTCTCGCTGGTGCAGACGCTCGGGCTGCGCGAGCTCTCGCTGCTGACGCAGATGAACGCCTACGGCTCGAGCGCCGGGCAGATGGTGCAGTACGCCGCCATGGCCGTGCACCACGGGCTCGCGCGGAACGTCGCCTGCGTGTTCGCCGACGCGCCGCTGCTGCGCGGACAGCGCGCGGGCCAGGCGTACGGCGGCGCGCGGGCGCGCCGGCCCGGGCTCGGCTCGGTGCTTCCCTCGCTCGGCTTCGCGGGCCCGATCCCCTTCTACGCGCTGCACGCGCAGCGACACATGGACGTGTACGGCACGACCCAGGACCAGCTCGGCGCGATCGCGCTCGCGGCGCGCGCCTGGGCGGGGAAGAATCCGCGCGCCACGATGCGCGAACCGCTCTCGCTGGCGGAGTATCACGCATCGCCCTGGGTCGTCGCGCCCTTTCACGTGCTCGACTGCTGTCTCGTCTCGAACGGCGCGATCTGCGTCATCGTGACTCGCGCGGAGCGCGCTAGCGCAGGACCGCGCCCGCCGGTTTACGTGCACGGCCTCGGTCAGGCGCATCAGCTCGAGTGGAGCGACGCGAGCCCGAGCCTCGCGCAGCGCAGCTCGCGCGCCGCGTTCGAGATGGCGGGCTGCGCGCCGGCCGACATCGAGATGTGTCAGATCTACGACTGCTACACCTTCACGGTGCTGACGACGCTCGAGGACTACGGCTTCTGCAAACGCGGCGAGGGCGGGCCGTTCGCGCAGAGCGGCGCGCTCGCGCCCGGCGGCGCGCTGCCCATGAACACCGGCGGCGGCATGCTCTCCTCCTACTACATGTGGGGCATGACGCCGATTTCCGAAGCCGTGATTCAGGCGCGCGGCGACGCCGGTGAGCGCCAGGTGGCGCGCAAGTCGCGCATCGCCGTTTCCGGCAACGGCGGCATCTTCAACCACCACGCGACGCTCGTGCTGTCGCCGCACGCCCTCGGCTGAGCGGTGGCGGACGACGGCGCGAAGGTGAGTGACCCCGCCGAGCGCTCCCGGCCCTACTTCGCAGCCGCGGCGCGCGGCGTGCTCGCCCTGCAGCGCTGCACGAGCTGCGGCGCGAGCGCGTTCCCGCTGCGCAGCCGCTGTGGCGCGTGCGGCTCGACCGCGCTCGAGTGGCACGAGGCCGCGGGTGCGGGCCGCGTCTTCGGACACGGCCAGCTCGCGCGCTCGAGCGTGCCCGAGCTCGAGGGGAGGCTGCCGCTGACCTTGTTGCTCGTCGACCTCGACGAAGGCGTGCGCATTCCAGCGCGCCTTGCGGCGGGTGAGTCCGGCGTGCGCGCAGGCGACCGAGTCACGCTCGGCTTCGAGGCGGCGGGCGACGGCACGCCGCTGCCGGTGTTCCGGCGCGAGGCAAGGCGCGCCGAGCCTTGAGCGACGCCCCCTCGACTTTCGACATGAGCTCGGGCCGGGGGAACCCCTACCCGCGCTACGAGGCGTGGCGGCGCGAGGGGCCGCTGCACCGGCTCGCGCCGGAGGAGATGTCTCCGATGATGCGCGTCCAGGGGCGCATGGTGTTCGGCGGCGAGATCCCGCCCATCTTCGTCGCGGTGACTCACGAGGCGGTCGCCGAGATCCTGCGCGACGCCGAGCGTTTCTCGTCGAGCGGCTACGCGCGCACCATGGGGCTCGTGATGGGTCACACGATCTTGGAGATGGATCCGCCCGAGCACGGCCGCTACCGCGGCCTGATCCAGCAGGCGTTCACGCGGCGCGCTCTCGAGCGCTGGGAGCACGAGCTGGTGCGCCCGATCGTGAAGCGACACGTCGACGCGATCGCGGGCCGCGGCCGCGCCGACCTCGTGCGCGAGCTCACCTTGCCCTTCCCGGTCGCGGTGATCGCGGGAATGATCGGCGTCGCGGACCGGGACCTCGCGAGCTTTCACCGCTTCGCGGTCGAGCTGATCCAGATCTCCGTGGATCCAGCTCGCGGGGTGGCCGCTTCGCAGTCACTCCGCGAGCT